>WTGR01000191.1 GCA_011523485.1 Acidobacteriota bacterium | reverse complement strand
CGGGATACACCTTATCGAAGCCCTCGAATGGTCCAAACGACCGGGACCACCTCACTCGACGTGGCGCTCGATCTGCCTCCAGCCCTCGCCCTGGGCGTCTCCGGCCGCTCCGCTCGCCACGCTCCTCAGCCGGTCCAGGAGTCCTTGCGCGGATGCCGGCGCGGTGGACGCCAGGGTGGCGATCAGCGCGACGGCGATCGCGGCGGCCAGGGGCCGGGTCGTCGGAGTCGAAGCAGTGGTGTGCGTGGTGTGCATGGCTCCCCTCTCCTTGGGCAAGCGACGTTGGCCCGCGGCCCGGGATTGGGTCGCCGGGCCGGTTGCCACACACACCTGGATCCACGTCGTGGTTGCAGGGTCCTGCCTATTCCTCCCCCTTGGCGGGGCAGTGTTGCATTCAGCAGGCGACCCGGCGTCAGACGACGTGGATCTGACAGTCCCGGTGTGTGTGGCAGTTCGATTATGTCACGGCTGGCGGTCCGCCGAGGGCCTGGTCCTGTGGACGCGGCCCGACGGCAGCCCCCTGCGGCTGGGCGACGTGGCGACCGTCGTCGACGGCTTCGAGGGGACCGACCACTCCGCCCGGCTCGACTTCGAGCCGACGATGATGGTCTCGGTCTTCCGTACGGGGAACCGGAGCGCGGTCGAGGTCGCCGCACTCGCCGCACGGTACGTCGAGCAGGCCGGACGCCTGCCCCAGGGCGTGATGCTCACGGTGAGGCAGAAACGACCCCGAGTCGCTGACAGCCAGCTCTCGGTGATGCTGCGCAACGGCGTTGCGGGGTTCGCGCTGGTGTTCCTGGTCCTGGCGCTGTGCCTGGAGCGGCGTCTGGCGCTCTGGGTGAGCCTCAGCATCCCGATCTCTTCTTCGGGGCCCTCGCGCGCACAGGCGCTGGTTGCTGATGGCGATGCGGCGGGTGTAGATGCCGAGGTAGTCGAGGACCTTTCGGGACCGGCGAATGGCCGCTTGGCGTAGACGACCCGCGGGTTGACGGGCCGGGCGCAGGTGCTCGGCGAATCGGCGGGAGTCGGAGAGGCGCTGCAGCCGGCCGGCGAAATGCAACTGTCCGGACTCGAGGACGTCGTGCAGCGCCGCGAGCAGGACGCGGCGGAAGTAGCGGGAGAGGACCCGGACCGGCAGGGAGTCTGCCCCGTCCTCGGTGGTGTCTTTTTCTCCAGCGGCGCTTCATGGTGCT
Organism: Acidobacteriota bacterium; assembly: GCA_011523485.1. Next base: position 1,271 of record WTGR01000191.1, on the reverse strand, counting down.
TGCCGGGGCCTTCGTTCCTTCTCGCGACCGGCCCGCGTGTCGAGCACCAGGTAGTCGGGGTAGTCCGTCGTGAGGACCCGCTCGCGGGCCATGGTGACCGCGTCGCGGCTCGAGTCGATGCTGATTCAGCGTCCGTCCCATGTCTCGGAAACGATGGCTGTTGGCCTTGGTCCGCCGGTGGATCGAGGATGAGAGCGCCAGGTAGGGTGGTCATGAGCACGCAGCGTTCGGGTTTGGTGGCCGTCGAGCGATTCCTGGAGTTCTTCGCGGCGCAGATCGCCAACGCCCGGACGCGTGCCGCGTATGCGCGTGCGGCGGGGCGGTTCGACCCGGGGTCGCTGGTGGGTCTGTGTCACCGGGCGCTGCTGAGCGTGATGGTGTACAGCTTCGCGCGGGTGAGCGCGGTCGTTGGGATGCAGCGTTTTGGCTCAACTCGACTACCGCACCTACTCTTTCCGTGGCAAGCTGGCCGAGGACGTGGTTCGAGAACAGTACGCCTGCTGGAAGAATACAGGGTCTTCCGGGAATCGTGTGGGTAGATGAGTCGGCGGGGTAGGACTCGGCCTGAGGCCCTCCGTTCCGAGCCATTTCGTCGCCTTGACCGGGTGCCAGTTCGACTTCGAGAGGCCCTGAGCGCCAGTATCTTGCCGGCGGATCAACGGGCTGGCGGCCTGCAGCCGGTCGCGACTAGCGAAGTTCCTCGTCACCGTCGACACCACGTTGCTGGACTGGCGCGGCAAGCTCTCCAAGCGTTGTCCAGCGGCGCTCCGCCTGTCCACGAATTGACGATTTCTTGGGGTCCTGTTGTTCGGTTCCTGCTTCACCGACGCCTTACCCCATAGAGGTTGGCCCGAACGCATCTGGCGGAGTCCGACAGAAACGCGATTGAGGGGGCCCAAGAATAGTCGCCTGAGGCCAGCCGCCGCCACCGGGTTTGCCTGGCTGTGTTGCGCGGCGCTAGCCGGAACCGGGCCGCCGCCGAGATGCGTGTCCGTCTGGCCGCGGCGGCAGCCTTGGAAGGCGCTGCCCCCGAGGTGCGTCATGGCGTTCGAGACGATGCGCCTCGGCCGCGACCTCGTTCATCCGGCCAACACCGTTTTCCCTTCCGACAGGGGTTGTCGATGCAGCGATTGCGTGTCACGTTGGCGCTGTTCTGGTGTTTCGCGGCCGGGCTGCAGGCCCAGGAGCTCGACCGTCCGCTACGCGCCGTCCACGCCTCCGGCAACTGGGGGCACACCGCCGATGCCGTCGCGCGGTGGGAGATGGACCGA
>WTGR01000647.1 GCA_011523485.1 Acidobacteriota bacterium | reverse complement strand
GCGCCACGCGGCGGAAGTGGCTGCCGCGCACGTTCGGAATGCCGTAGTGCCGGGCCAGCCGCTCGTCGACGAACGTATAGTCGGCGTTCAGCAGGTCGAGGACGCTGCGATCCTCGCGGAGCACGCTGGAGAACAGCAGCTCCGTCTCGCGCCGGAAGCCCTGCCGCAGTCTCTCGCCGAAATCGGGAAACTCGTCCTCGTCCGGCTGCACGGCGGCGGCGTTGCGCAGCGTCAGCCACTGGCCCGCGAAGTTGCCGACCAGGGCCTCGGACCGCGGGTCGGCGAGCATGCGCTCGACCTGCGCCTCGAAGACCGCCGGGACGCTCAGCTCCCGGCGTTCGGCCACGTCCAGAAGCTCGTCGTCCGGAATGCTGCTCCAGAGGAAGAACGACAGCCGGGACGCCAGCTCCAGGTCGCTGACCCGGTAGCTCTCGCCGGCCTCGACACCCTCCGGATCGCGCTCGACGCGGAACAGGAACTCGGGGCTGACCAGCAGCCGCCGCAGCGCCATCTCGACGCCGGTGTCGAAGCTGCCTCCTGCGGCGCGTCCCCGCGCGTAGAAGGTCAGGAGCCGCTCGACGTCATCGTCGGCCACGGGCCGGCGGTACGCACGCCGCGCGATCGCCGACAGGATCGCCCGCGCGCACGCGGCCTCTTCAGCGGCCGCGCCCGACGCCGGGCGGCAGGTGAAGATGCGGTCGCGGCTCGGCGTCCCTTCGACCGGCCGGGCGCCGCTCGATTCGTACGGCCCGGCAATCGTCAGGCTCTCGACGTAGGGCTGGAAGCGCGAGTCGCCGCCCGAACCCTCGCCGGTGAACGGCCGCAGGTAGAGCTTGCGGATCCCCTCCGGCTCCGCCGAGGTCTTGCGCAGGAAGGCGACGCCGACCGCGTGCGGCCCGGCGGTGACCGGCGTGCGCACCTCGAGCGTCTCGATCTGCGGCGTGTAGAGACCGCGCGGATCGCCGGGGTCGGGCGCCTTGCCGACGGTGAGCAGCGCGATCCGCTCGCCGTCGATGGTGACCTCCAGGTCGTGCGGCTCGATGCGCAGCGGTCCGTCCGGCAGGATCTCGAAGACGTACTCCGCGTCTTCGGGGAAGTTGTAGTCGATCACCATGCCGCCGCGGGTGCCGAAAGGCAGCCGTTCCATGCGGCGGTCCTGCCCGAGGTCCGAGGCGATCCGGAACGTCTCGGCCGTCGGCGAGGGCACCGGCGAGGCGACGGCCAGGCGGCTGATCTTGCGCGCGGCCGAGAGATACCGCTCCATCAGGGTCGGCGACACGCCGAGCACGCCGGCGATGTTGTCGAAGCCGTAGCTCGTGTCGTCGGCCGGAAGCAGATCCTGGACATCGACATCGAGAGCGAGCAGGTCACGGACGGCGTTGCGGTACTCGGTCCGGCTGAGCCGGTGGAACGTCTCCGTCCGGCCCGGGTCGAGGTTCGCCGCCGCCGCGGCGTCGAGCTCCCCTTCGAGCCACGTGCGGAAGCCGTCGTAGGCCTCCTGGTCGGGACGCGGGCGGGGGCGGGGCGGCATGGCCCCTGCGCGCAGCTTGCGCACCACCTTCTCCCACGCCTCCGGATGCGCCGCCACGTCGGCGGCGTCGAGCGGATCGAACGAGAAGCCGCCGGTCTCCAGGCGGTCGTTGTGGCAGGTGACGCAGTAGCGGTCGACGAGCGCCTGGCCGTCGACGCCGGCGGCCGCCTGCTGTCCGGCCGCGGGCGCGGCGATCACGGCGGCGGCGAAACCAGCCACCAGCAAAGCTAGCGCGAAACGCGGGACTCTCTGCATCTCTGTGGCCTCGGGCGGGGTCCGGCGGCGCTGGCAGCCCAGGCGCCGGGCGGAAGGCACCCCGCAAACGGCGAGAAAGCAGCCTAGTTTGAACGAACGAAACGCAGCGTGTCAATCGGCATCCGGCTGCGGTAGCATTGACGGTCTCCGGTCTTCCGGAACTCCGCGCCTCGGACATGCGGCGCCCGTGCAGACGACGCCGGAGGCCGGTCGCCGACTGGCGGGCAATGCCGGCCGGGGCGCAAGAAAGGACGGCAGATGATGGCCTCTTCACGACGACGGTTCCTGACGACGATCGGCGCGGCAGCAGCCGGAGCGGGAGTCGCGACCGCCGCGCGCGGAACCACCCCGGGCGGAGCCCATCCCGGGAACGCGGCGCCCGGCGGGGCCTTCTCCCCCTCGGAACTCCTCGAACGCCACGCACGGCAGTCGGCCGCGGCCGGGGCGCCGGCGGCCAGGACCGCGCCGGTCGTCGGGCAGTCGGACCCGCCGATGCCCTCGCAGGCCGAGGTGGAGTCGTGGTATCGCGACCTCCGCAACTGGGGGCGCTGGGGCGACGACGACCAGAAGGGCGCGGTCAACCTCGTCACGCCGGAGAAGAGCGCCGCGGCGGCCCGTCTGGTCCGCAACGGCCGCAGGGTCTCGATGAGCCGGGTGTTCGAGCCCGAGCAGCACTTCATCCGCAAGAGCC
>WTGR01000168.1 GCA_011523485.1 Acidobacteriota bacterium | reverse complement strand
GTGTAGGGGATGCGGCGCGCGTCGGGCGAGACCGCGAGCGGCTGGACCGCGCGGGCTCGCCCGACGCGCGCCGCATCGCCTACACGGCGGTCGCCGACGGCCGCACCCGCCTCTACACGCGCCGGCTGGATCGGTTCGAGACGGCGGCGGTGCCGGGCACGGAAGGCGCGAGGCAGCCCTTCTTTTCGCCGGACGGCGCTGCCGTCGGCTACTTCGCGGACGGATGGCTGCGCATCGTGTCGCTCGACGGCGAGGGCACGCCCGACGGCGATGACGGGGTGCTCGACGACGACGCGGGAGCGACCATCGACGTCTTGCGCGTGTCCGGCGAGCCGGCCGGCGGGGCGTGGGACGCCGGCGGTCGGATCGTCTTCGGCGGCCCGGGGAACTCCGGTCTGCAACAGGTGGCGGCCGCAGGGGGCGAGCCCGTGGCACTGACCGTCGTCGACGCCGACGGCGAGGAGACCGCGCACGGCTGGCCCCACCTCATCGACGAGCGGCGGATCCTGTTCACCACCGCGCGGCGCGGGCGAGACCCCCGTCTGAGCCTGCTCGACCGCGAAACGGGTGAGACGCGCCCGTTGCTCCTCGCCGACGGCGGCGGCTGGTTCGTCGAGCCGTCGTTCGTGGTCTTCGTGCGCCGCGGCGAGATCTTCGCCGCCCCCATCACGCTCGACGCGGAAGCGGAAACACGCGGGACCCCATCCCCCCGGCCGGTGCTCCGGGGCGCCGCGGGCAGCGCCGCAGGCCGCCGCGGTCTGGGCCGGTCGCGGTTTGCGGCCGCCCGCGACGGCACGCTGTTCTTCGTCCCCCCGCCGGCGACCGGGGGCGACAACCGCCTGGTGTGGGTCGATCGGAGCGGTCGCTCCGAGCCGCTCGACGGAATTGCAGCGCGGCATCAGACGCCGCGGATCTCGCCGGACGGCCGGCGGGTGGCGTTCAGCGCGGTCACCGCTTTCCTGCGCCGCGACCTCTGGCTGCTCGACCTCGCGGCCGGCGGCCGCCGGCAGGTGACCGCGGAGGCGGGTGACAACCACTCCCCCGCCTGGTCACCCGACGGCGCGACGCTGACGTTCGCCTCGTCGCGCACCGGGCTGCAGCGGCTCTTCCGCCTCGGCGTGCGGCGCCGCGACGTCTCCGGCCCCCTGGTCGGCGGCGACCAGCGCACGCCGGGATCGTGGTCGCCGGACGGGCGCACGCTCGCCTTCCACGAGCTGCGCCCCGACCGTCTCCGCGACATCTGGACCTGGCGCGACGGTTCCGGCGCGGAGGCGATGCCGTGGCTCGCGACCGACGCCAACGAACGGGCGCCGGCGTTCTCCCCGGAAGGGCGCTGGATCGCGTACGTGTCCGACGGCGCCGGCCAGGACGGCGACCAGGTGTTCATCCGCCCCGCGGACGCGCCCGCGGACGGCCCGTCCATGCGGATCACGCCTTCCGGAGGAACGGAACCGGTCTGGGACAAGTCGGGCGGCGCGCTGTTCTACCGCCGCGGACGAAGCCTCTACCGGGTCGCGATCGACGCCGACGGCCGGCCCGGCGGCGACCCGGAGCACCTCTTCGACGGCGCGCATGTCCGCAATCCCCTGGGAAACCTGCCCGCCTACGACGCCGCGCCCGACGGCGAGCGGTTCCTGATGCTGGCGCCGGCAGGCCGCGCGGACGTCGTCCACCTGCTCGCCGGCTGGCGGGCGGCCGTCTTCCCGCCCGAGACCGATTGAGCACGGACCGCACCGGGAACCCGCCGCGGGCATCTGCGTATCTCCATGTACCGCGGGGCGGGCCGCGACAGCTTCAGCGCGCGCCGTTGCGACCCGCGGCCGGGAAGCGGACCGCGAGACAGGAGAGGCCGACATGATCTGCACGAGTTGCCAGCGCGAGATTCCGGACGAGGCGTCCTACTGCCAGTTCTGCGGCCGGCGCCAGCGTGCGCAGGCCAGCCTGTTTCCCAAGCCGCTGCGGCGTTCGCAGGTCGACCGCAAGCTCGCCGGCATCTGCGGCGGCATCGCGCGGTATCTCGACACCGATCCGGTCTTCATCCGCGTGGCCTGGGTCATCCTGTCCATCGTGCCCGGCACCATCCTGCTCGGCGTGCTCGCCTACGTCGTCGCCTGGATCATCGTGCCGGAAGCGGAGCCCGCCTCCGAGCCCGTCATCGTCGGGCGCAGGCGCATGCAGCGGTCGGCCGACAACGTCACGGTGGCAGGCGTCTGCGGCGGCCTGGCGGAGTACTTCACCGTCGACGTCACGGCGGTACGCATCCTGTGGGTCCTGCTCTCCATCTTCCCCGGCTTCGTGATCTGCGGCATCTTCGCCTACGCGCTGGCCTGGTTCATCATGCCGGAGGCGACGGTGATTCCAGTGGCCGCGCCGCCCTCACCGCCCGGACCGTCGTCGGACCCGGCGCCGGCAGTCAACACAGAGTAGAGCTCCCGCCCGGGGGCGGGCGCCGGGCGGGACGCTCCGACCCCTCTCGGG
>WTGR01000520.1 GCA_011523485.1 Acidobacteriota bacterium | reverse complement strand
CAGCAGGCTCTCGCGCTCGTCGGCGAGCTGGGTTCCGTCCGGCCCGACGCCCTCGGCCAGGATGCGGAAGGACTCGGCGACGGCGGCGAGCGCGTCGTCGCGGTCCCAGACGTCACGGGTGTCGAACTCGTCCCGCTCGGGCGCTGCGCCGAACAGCGCCGCGTTCTCGCAGACGGTCGCGGTGGCGGACTGCCCATCGCTCTCGATGGTCTCGGTGATGTCGATGTCGAAGCTCATGTCGATCTCCTTCGCGATCGGTTGCACGCTGGGGCCGATCCCCGACGTGATGGTTCTTTGGGACACGCGCGCGCAACGGAGCCACGCGGGGTTGGTGGAGCTTGGCGCCGGGTCGGGGCGAGTGGTGCGGGCGCAAGGCCCTAGTGGAGCCTGGCGAGGAACGAGCCCTGGCGGAGCTTGGGCCTGAGCCACGGTCGCCCCGAGCCGGCGCCTAGCGGAACCTCCCCGCGCCGGAGCGGAGCGGAGGACCGGCGAAGCCGGTTGTCGCAGAGAGCACACATGGCACAATGAACGATCACGTCGGAAGGCGAATATCTCTCCCCCTGCACGGACCCATCGGCGTTGCCACCGGCACGGCGTCCGAAACGAGCCCCGGACCTGTCGGCCGCATTGGCAAGCGAAGCGCGCAGCCCGCGCCAGCGGGCGGAGGCGACAGGGATCGCAGCGGTTTCGGAGCGAGCGCCAGCGAGCGCAGATATGAGCGGAGAGCCCGGCCCGAAGGGGTCGCCCAACCCTCCTGTCCGCCTGCGCGACCGGCTCGGCATCACGCCACTTCCCGGACGGGCTTGAGATGATCGAAGTCGTCCGAATTGGCGACGATGCGCCGCTGGGCCCCGGAGATGTCGAAGATGAACACCAGCTCGTCGGTGGAAGCCGCAACCGCATCGTAGAAGGCGGTCCAGGCGTCGTCCTTCTCCTTGTGCTCTGACAGCACCTCAATGGGGAAATCGACATCGTCGATGGCGTAGACATACGTCCGGTCGGCGGTGGCGACGCGGTAACGCGGCGGGATGGCGGGATCGCTCTGCCAGAGGATCGCGCCGTTGTCGCGATCGAGGACGACGGTCTTCAGATCGGGATCGGCGGCGACACGCCGTTTGGCCTCAGCCCAGGCGGCGCGTCGGTCGTCGATGCGGACGGGTTCGTCGACAAGGTCGATCCAGTCCTCATCGACGGTGCGAATGACGTAGCGGATAGTCACGGTCTCCCTCCTCTCTTCGGGTCGGCTTGCCCGACTCCTTGCTTTTCTCCCCTCCCGGTGCGGCGGCGGGCTCCGGACCCACGGCAGAAAAAAAGGCGACCGCCGAAACGGCCGCCCAAGTTGGGAGGGAGGGGAACCGGCTCAGAAGGGAATGCGATCCGATCCAAGGTCGTCGGCCTGCGCCGGGTCACCGCCGGCCGGCATGCCCCCGCCGTTCGCCGGGGTGGGCTCGGCCTGGGCGCCGTTGCCGTTGGCGCGGTTCGGCTTGTCGTAGAACTGGAGCCGGTTGCCCGGCACGACCAGGATCTCGGTCGAGTAGCGCCACGAGTCGTCGCCGTCCTTCTTCCAGCGCCGGGTCCGCAGCTTGCCCTCGACGCTGATCAGCCGGCCCTTCTTCGCGTGCCGCTCCAGCATGTCGATCAGCCCGTCCTGGAAGGTGACGACGCGGTGCCACTCGGTCTGGTCGACCTTCTGGCCGGACTTGTCGAAATACGACTCGTCGGTCGCCACCGACAAGTTCGCGACGCGCCCGCCCGAGGCGAGATGGTTGATGACGACGTCGCCGCCGAGGTGTCCGACGATTTCCGCGTAGTTCTTTCCGAAGGCCATGTCTATCTCCTTATGGCTCTGGGTTCTGACGATGGTTTGCGAACGACGGGAAGCCGGGACGATCGCTCCCCCCGGCCCCCCGCCGCTCATCCACTCCAAGCCCTCCTCCACCTCCATCACGCCGGAGGGAGCGAAGCCGCCGGGTCCCAGGGCTCGTCGGGCGCGGCCTCGCCGAAGCCCACGACCGGCGGTTCCGGGAAGAGGCTGGCGAAACCGTGCTCGGGATAGACCGCCGGGCGCTCGGGACACCGCATCGCGCGCTCGTCCTCGATCGCCTCGCTGACGGCGGCCGGGTCGATGCCCAGCTCGGCCAGCAACAGGCTGCCGACGGGCAGGTCGGTGGAACGGTCGGACAGGAACATGGCGAAACCTCCTTCGCGGTTGCCGCGCCCGGCATCGAGGCGACCGGACTCCCTCCCGCCGCCCTGCCGGACACGCCCCCGCGAAAGCTCCCCTCCAACTCCCGGCCGAACCCCGTGCCGACGCCGGCACCGTCACGCCCCGCGCCCGCCGCAACCGGCGCGGCGGTCGGCGAGCCGAAAAGCGCGGCGGCGATCCCGGACGGCTTCAGTGCAGGGTGTTGTTCATGCCGCCGGCGCCGGCGCCGGCGCGCAGGCAGCGCGCGGCGAGCGCGGTCCAGGCGGCGCGGTC
>WTGR01000583.1 GCA_011523485.1 Acidobacteriota bacterium | reverse complement strand
TCGACGGCGCGAAGCGCTCGATCCGCAGATCGACGCCCGGCTCGGCCACCACCGCGATCGCCTCTATCTCGACGCGCAGGGACTCGGCGAAGAGCTCGCTGACGCCGACCATCGTGCTCGCCGGCCACTGGTCTTCCGTGGGGAAGGTGACCAGTCGCGCTTCCGCGATCGTCGGATACTGCGCCGGCTCGAAGTCCTTCACGAAGATCCGGATCTTCACGACGTCGCCCGGCGTCGCCCCCGCCTGCTCCAGGCGCCGAACGACCCCCGCGAACGCCGACTCGGCATGCTCCCGCAGCGTGTCGCCCCGGCCGACCTGCCCGGAGACGAAGATGGTCTTGATCCCGTCGTTGGTCGTGGCGACCACCTGCGTGAAGCCGCCGGCCGGGTCGATGTACTCGACCTGCGCGGCGGCGGCGAGCGGAATCGCCCACGCGATGAGGCCGACGAGGATGGAAAGCGGAAATCTGCGCGGCATGGTCGTTCCTCCACGGGCCGCAGGGGTGCGTGACGTCGCGCCGGGGCCCGGCAGGATGATACCGCGCCGGTTCCCCTGCCCAGTCAACGAAGCGGTCCCTGCGTCGCCGGATCTGTCGAGATCCCGTCCTCAGCCCGCGGGCAGGGGCATCGGGTCGACCAGTTTGACCTGATCTCGAATGGTGGCCAGGAACTCCTCGGTCGCGGCGGCGATAGAGAACTTGCAGTGGAGCGTCGATTCGAGCTCCCGCAGCAGCGCGGGCGACGATACCAGGAGACGCCGTCGCACCGCCCGCCGGAAGCACTCGCGGCAGAGTCCGTTCGTGAGCACGGTGGCGACGACGACGTTCCTGTCGAAGACGGCCGTCACGACACGATCTTGAAGACATCTTCGTCCGTGCGGATGTCCTGTGCCCGAGCCTGCGGCACGAGCTCGGCGCGGGCTGCCTCGAACGCTCCCAGCAGCCCTTCCGCATCGAGCGCTCGTCGGACGTACTGGCTCAGAGTGAGCTTTGCCGCGCGCGCTCGCGCCTCGAGCTTCCGTCGGGTGCCCTTGGGCACGCGAATCGTGATTTCCTCCATGTGTATGACTGCCTCATACGGTGCCGAGGCTGCCGTTTCGGAAAGCTCCTTGTCCTGCCGCGGCAGCCTTCCTGTTGACACGAAACAACAGAGAATCGTATCGTAAATTTCGGGATGGCGGCAAGGCCGAGGCACCCGAAGAAGGAGGTCGAGGGCGCCCTGGCCGATGCCGAGGCGGCCGGATGGACGGTGACGCCCACGTCATCCGGGCATCGCTGGGGTGTCGTGCGGTGCACGGAGTCCAGTCGCTCGGGATGCCAGGCGTCGATATGGTCAACGCCCCGCAATCCCGGCGCTCATGCGAGGCAGCTTCGACGCTTAGTGGACCGTTGCCCCGCATCGGGATGAGGAGGGAGCAGCCGATGTCGACCCATCGCTTCACGCTGATCGTCGACGGCCCGGATGTTCAGAGCGGTGCGGTCGTCGATGCCCTGTACGAGGCGGGGTGCGACGACGCGCTGATCGGTCGAACGGACGGCATCCAGTACGCAGAGTTCGACCGCGAGGCCGCGGGGCTTGTGGAAGCCGTCTTGTCGGCGGTCGCCGACATCGAGCGGGTCGACGGGGTGAAGGTCGTCCGGATAGCAGACGCCGGACTGGTGTCGATGGCGGACATCGCCGCTCGTACCCGTCGCACGCGAGAAGGGGTTCGCCTGCTGGTGACGGGCGCCCGCGGCCCGGGAGGCTTTCCGCCGCCGGTCACCGATCCGCGCGGCCGGTACAGGCTGTGGCGCTGGTCGGACGTCGAACGATGGTTGGCGACGAGCCTCGGGGAAGAGGCGGCGACGGTGGACGATCACGCGTTGGCCGCCATCAGTGCCAGCCTGGAGCTCCGCCATCACGGGCACCGGCTCGGCGCCGGCCGGCGAACAAGTCTGCGGACGCTGGCGCGCCTGTAACGGGTGAAGGCCCGGGGCCTCCGGACAGCGACCCGGCTACTGCATCCCGCCGACGCGAAAGGGCGTCGGCCGGCCGCGGTTCAAAAGAGCCGGTGCGCTGGAACAGCCCAAAGGCCGGGAGCCAGCTCCTCCAGAGCCTCCCCCCGATGAACGACGAGGCCGCCGGCCCACTCATCCCCCAGCGGGCGCTAGAATCCCGCGGAGGTGACCTCCAGGGACATGCTCGGAACGGCGCTGTCCACGGTGGGCCTCGTGGCGTTCTCCTGGCTCGCGCTCGTGGCGCTGCTCGCGTTGCAGGAGCGCCGGCTGATCTTCTTCCCGACGCGGACCCTGGCCGCGGGACCGGCCGACTTCGGACTCCGCGCCGAGGAGCTGTTGATCACCGCCGCCGACGGGGTGTCGCTCCACGGTTGGTGGATCGAAGGGCCTGGGGACCGCGTGCTGATCTGGTACCACGGCAACGCCGGGAACATCGGCGACCGGCTGCACAACGCCCGCTGGTTCGTGGACCGGCTCGGCGT
>WTGR01000546.1 GCA_011523485.1 Acidobacteriota bacterium | reverse complement strand
GTATCGGCATCTACGGGGTAATCGCGGTCGCCACTGCGCAGCGCACGCGGGAGATGGGCCTGCGGCTCGCCATGGGCGCCGAGCCGCGAGACGTCGTGCGGATGGTCGTGGGCGGTGCGGTCGGTCTGGCGGGCGCAGGCGTCGTGCTCGGCCTGCTCGCGACGATCTTCGCGTCACGGGCACTCGTGTCGCTGCTCTTCGACGTCTCGCCGACCGACCTTGCGACGCTGGCCGGTGTGTCGTTGCTGCTGCTGCTCGTGGCTGCCGGGGCCGCCTACCTGCCGGCGCGCCTCGCCGCCCGCGTGGACCCTCTCGTGGCCCTCCGCATGGAGTAGAAGGCCCGCCAGTGGTCTCAGTGCGGCGAGTCTTCGACCGCCGCCAGCAGCGCCCGGTAGCGCGCATCCGCCTCCTCGATGCGGGGCTCGAGCCGCCGGCGCTGGCCGGGCCACATCTCCGACAGCAGGCTGCGCGTTTCCCAGGGCTCGAGGTCGCCATTCGGATCGACCGCCTCGGTCAGCAACTCGCGGAGCCGGCTCCGCTGCAGCGCGACCAGCTCCGGTACCCGCTCGTCCCGATAGAACGGCCGGTCTTCCACGATCACGTAAATGGGTGCACTGTGGGCCACGGTGACGTTGCCCGGTTCCTGCCGCTCGCCGAACGCCCGCACCGCCAGCCACAGGCTCCGGTCTGCCGTCACGGTCGTCCGGAGTCGGACGCGGTCCCGGCCATCGGCCGGTTCGGTGGCGACGACCTCCCCGTGCACGACCAGCTCGAGGCGGTCCAGCCGGTCGAGATCCGGATTGAGCGACGCTTCCGCCACCACTTCCACCGCGGCGCCCGGTTCGACATGCAGCTCCGCGCCGGGCATGCGGCCGTCGGCGGTTACCTCGAGCAGCGGACCGTTGGTGACGTAGAGGCGGCCCGCGCGGAAGGCGTCGAACCAGGCGTCGACGCTGAAGGGACCGTCGACCTGCACGTAGCTGCGCACGACGCCCGGCAGATCCATGTACGGAAAGTCCGACCCGGCTGCCGGCAGCAGCTTGTAGCCGAGGTTGAGAAACCCGTACCAGAGATCCGTCGGCAGCCGGCCCCGCTGGAGAATCTCGACGAAGTCGACGATGCCGAAGGGCACGTCGAGCGCCATGCCGCGGCGCCCGTTGAACAGCTCGGCGTGGTGCGCGTAGCCGGACACGCCCCCCTGCCCGCGCGATTCCTCGAACACCCGGTGGTAGAGGAAGTAGCTGTCGGGACCGACGTGCAGCGGCCGCTGCAGGTTGTGGTGAATCGTATGGCCGCGGTGAACCGTCCGCGGATCCTCCTGGCCCGAGACCAGCGCATGGCCGTCGCGCTCGAATCGGCCCGCCGCGCCCCACGCCGGCTGTCCGAAGTGCGTGCCGGCCATGTTGCCCATCTGCAGCAGGTTGGCGACGTGCACGTCCTCGGCCGCCACCTGCGCCCAGGTGTTGTCGTCGCGGACCGCGTCCCGCTGGATGTGAACGTGGGCATCGCCGGAATACCACCCCCGCGCCGGCAAGTCGGCGTAGCGCGCCAGGGCCACCGGGACGATGCTGGTTTCGTCGGGCCGAATCTCGATCTCTTCGTGGTGGATCCGATACTCGATGCCGCGCGTGACGACCAGCTCGTACGTCCCGGCCGGCACCCGGGCCTCGTAGCTGCCGTCGACGTAGAACGCCTGCCGGTGCGGCGACGGCCAGAAGGTGCGGGGGGAAATCCAGAGGCGCCTGACCTCGTCGGTGTAGCGGTGCACGAGGATCGCGTCGTTCGACGGCAACGGCATCCGGCCGGTGGAGTCGTAGAGGCCGACGCGGGCGGGTACGGGACGGTCCGAGGCGGCGTCGGTCACCTGCAGGCGGACGCGGCCGAAGGCGGTCGGCGCCTCGGTGGCGCCGCTGCGGATCACCTCGATGTCGCACACCGCCAACCCGTCGCGGCTGCCGACCGCGATGTCGATGCCGCGGGTGCCGTGGCCCGCCAGCCGGGCGCGCTCGAGGGTCAGCGTGATGCTGTGCAGGGCGTCTCCAGCTTCCGGCTCGACGTCGGTCCGGCCCAGGCTGTTCCCGCCGTTCCGGTCCCAGACGACGGTGAACGGCGTGGTGAGAGCCGGCGCGTAGGTCAGGGCCAGGGTCATCGGTTCGTCGATGTCGAAGGCGTATGCGTCGTCGACGTCGAAGCCGATCAACCCGCCCACCACGCACTGCCGGCCCCCGACCGCACGCGTCTCGACCTCGTTGCGGTAGGCCCCCAGGCCCAGCTCCGAGTAGCTCAGCCCGTAGGTACGGGCGATGCGCGGCCTGGTCCAGTCGACCTCCCGCACGTAGCGGGCCTCGCTTCCGTGGGCCCGCACGCCGGGCGCCCCGGTGGTGAACAGCGCAGAAATCGCGCAGCCGAGCAGGCACGTGGTCAGGAGCCAACGAAACCGACGCTGCATCTCCGCCTCCCTTCCGGGGTAGGTTCCGGCAGTCCCGCGGCGGCGCGCCGGCGGGCGAAGTCGACTCGTGCCGGACCGCGTTCCCGGATTCTCGCAGAACTTCGCGCCCGGAACGTCCACCCGCAGCCGTCTCGGAACTCGACGTGCAGCATCGCCGAGTAGGTCCTCGGAGCCTGCGTCGGCGCGCAGCAGGAGTTGCGACGAATCGTTCACCGCGTCCGTCACGTTGTAGTTGAGGAAACGTTCTTCGCGCTGGACAGCCCGCCCGCAAGTACAGAGGCGTGGCTTTCGCGCTTGCTCGACGACGCCCTGGATCTGCCTTCGGTGCGGAAGCCACCTTTCGCTTTCCGATATCGCTACCGTTGCGTTCCGTGCGATACCCGGCTAAGTTCCCAAGAGAAACTGAGCGTTGTGCGCTCGGGCCGTAGAGGTCCTGCATACGGCAGCTCCGCTGCACAGGGGCTCGTGAGGGCGAAGCTCCCGGAGAGGAGGTTGGTGTTGTCATGTCGATGCTGGCGGCGCTCCTGTTGAGCGCACTCGTCCTTCAACCCCCGACTGTCGATGTCCAGAAGGAATTCGAGGAGGGTGCGCACGAGCGGGTGGTCGCGGCGGCGACAGGGTCGGCCGACCCCGCGACGGTGTATCTGGCGGGGCTGAGCCTCCTGGAACTGGACCGCATTCCGGAGGCACGCGAGCGGTTCGAGCAACTGGCCGCACGCCCGCACGACGATGCCTGGCATTTTGTCGGCGTGTCGGCTCTGCATCTCACGTCGGCGGTGCCGGATGGCGGTGCGGCGGACGGTCCGGTGGAACCCGACGCTGACGTAGCCGAAACGGCGGCACGCGCAGCGGCAGCCTTCGACGACGCGCCGGCGCTGGCCCACTACCAGCTCGGGCTGGCGCTCGGCCGGCAGCAGGACTACGAGGCGGCGGCGGCAGCCTTCGAGGACGTCATCGCGCGTACTCCAGCGTTCGCCTACGCGCATTACTACGCCGGCCTGTCGTACTACCAGGTCGACCGGACCGACAGGATGGCGGCGGCGTTCGAGACGTTCCTCGAGTTGGCGCCGGAGGCGCCCGAGCGGGGCAGGGTCGAGTCGGTGCTCCGCACTCTGCGCGGTCGGCGGTAGGCAGCGCCCTCGGAGGGGCGCAGGCTCCTGGCGGGCGCCGGCGTCAGAACGCCTGGCCGAGCGACACGAAGAGGCGACCTCGGGGTTCTTCGTCCGTGCCCCGAGCGAGCGGAAGCGCGTAGTCCAGGCGCACCAGCCCCACCGGCGCATCGACGCGGAGCCCGAACCCAGCGCTGATCCTGAGCTCGCGCAGCGCGATGTCCCGAACTGAAGGGAAGACGTTCCCCGCGTCGACGAACCCGACCCCGGCAAGGCGCCACCCGATCGGGAAGCGCGCCTCCTGGTTCAGGATCAGCAACGCGTTGCCTCCCTCGGGCACGCCGAACAGTCCGGTCGGCCCCAGACCGTCCTGCTGGTAGCCGCGCACGGTGTTGCCTCCGCCGGCACGGAAGCGCTCCGTCGGAATCAGATCGCTCCCGAACCCGTTCGCCAGTCCCACACGCGCGGCCGAGGCGACCACCATGGGCCCGAAGCGACGGTAGAGAAAGTGTTGCCCGAAGTACTTGAGGAATCGCACAGGGCGCCCGACGTCGGCGCCGTACTCGACGTTGGCGGAATGATAGGAGCCGTTCGTCGCATCGAACGGGTTGTCGCGCCGCTCAGCCACCGCGCTTGCGTCGAACCGCATGATCCGCAGCCGCAGGTCGAAGGGAAAAGACGGATCCGGAATCCGATCGTGGGTGTGATTGAGATCGAGATTCGCACTGTAGGCCAGGGTCAGACGGCCGAGCGGCCGTACGCGCTGTTCCGCGGTGAACGTGGTGATGTCGGTGACGAAGCCGGCGTCCGCCGGCCCGGTGACGTCGCGCTTCCGCGAGGTGAACAGGTTGGTCTCGAGCGGCCGGCCGAACAGCGTGGGGACCGTCAGGAATGCTCGCAAGGCCTGCCGTTGGCGGCCGGCGCGTGAGGAGACGCCCGCGGTCAGGCCGCGGCCGAAGAGGTTGCGCCGTCGCAGATCGCCGGCCGCCCCGACCCGCAGGACGCGGCCCGTCGTCTCGCCCAGCGCGGCCGCCTCGTCGCTCAGGCGCAGGCCGTAGCGGACCAGGTAGCGAGGCCATTCCTCGAGCGTCACCCGCGCTTCGACGGGTACCGTCCCGTCCGCCGGCTCTGCCTCGGCCTCCGGGACTCGCGCCTGGATATCCACGCTGCGGAAGACCCCTGTGTCGTACAGACGCTTGCGCGCCAGGTTCCAGGCGGCCGGATCCACCGGGTCGCCCGGGTTCACCTGCAGTGCCCGCGTCACCAGGCCCGGGTGGGTTCGGGCGGCGCCCTCGAGGACGACGCTGTCGACCACCTGGCGGGGACCCTCGATGATGTCGAAAACCACCGCGACAGTAGCCGCCGCGTCGTCCGGCGTGCTCCGCGCGGTGACGCGAGCGGCGGTATGCCCCGCCCGCCGATAGCTCGACTCGACGCGAGCCCGCGCCCCGGCGACGGCGCTCCCGGTGTAGATTTCCCCCGCCTCGATATCCGCTGCGGCCCGCACGTCCACCTCGGTGCGAGCGGCGCTTCCGTCCATCCGGATCGCGCCGATTCGGAACAGGGGTCCCGGCGTCACGCGCACCGGCAACCGAGCGGTCCCGCCGTCGAAGCGGGCCGCACCGACCGTTGTCGCAGCCCGCAACCGGCCCTGTCCTCGATACCAGGCGGTGACCGCCGTGGCGAGACGATCGGGATCGGTCCAGGCGCGGGTCGCCAGGTCCGCAGTGGCCGCGAGCGCCTGGAGCGCCGGTTCGTCATCCGGCGACACGCCCTCGAAGACGAGGCGGCGGTCGTGCGTGCGGGGACCCGCCTCGATGCGGAGGACAACCCGCTTGGTTGCGTCCCCGACGTTGTCCGGCGCCGCAGCGTCTCCGGCGGGGACGCTTTCCCGAGGTCCCGCTTCTACCCGAACATCGATGTCAGCGCGCAGGTACCCGCGCTCCGCCAGATGCTCTATCACCCGCGCGGAGAGCTCTTCGACCAGGAACGTGTCGAAGACGGCGCGCGTCCAGATGGTTTCGAGGTCGCGGCGCAGTTCGCCGGGCAGGGCGTAGCCGATCACCGTGAGCTCGGTCCGCGGACCGCGCGCGATCTCGTGGGTCAGAACTACGTCCTCCGAGCCGGCCGGCCGGTCGCGGCGTCCCCGCACCCGCGCTTCCAGGTAGCCGCGCTCGGAGAAGTACGCCTCCAGGCGATCTAGGTCGCCCTGCCAGCGATGGAAGTCGAACCGGTCGCCGGTGCGAAGCGACAGCAGCTCGCGAAGCCGCGTCGCGTCGTCGCCGGTGTCCCCGCTGAGCTCGACGCTCGCCACCCGCTCGCGCCGCACGCTCGATCCTGCCGACGCTCCGCCGTTCCGTACCGGCGCGCCGGCCGTCACGGCGTGCCGGAATTCGTAGGCGCGGCTGGATTCGTCGTGCAGGAGCGCGCGCAGCTCGAGGTTGTCCACCGGCAGATAGTCGACGAGCCAGGCGAGGTCGTTCTCGCGCAGGCTTCGGGAGAAGACGAGGCGCATGTCCTCGCGCAGGTTGCGTCCCACGGTCAGTCGGGATCCGGGGTTCAGGTCGCCGGCGATCAGGCTGGAGTCCAGGCGGATCGCGCCCTGCTCGTCCGGCGTGTCCGCGCCCACTCTCAGGTCGAGGCCCACGCGGCTGCCGGCCTGCCCCAGAAGCTCGCTCGAGACCAGGCCGAGCGCTTGATCGCGCGCGCCGGCGGTAGGCGCGGCAGCCCGATCGAGCGGCCTTCCGGTCAGGAGGACGGACACGATGTCGGACTCGGGCAGCGGCGGCTCCGAGCGCAGGTCGGTCGTCAGCTCGTCGCGGCCGCCGCCGGCGTCGAGCGTGATGTCGTACGCTCCTGCGCGCGTCCGTGCGGACAGCGTGAGGTCCGGCTCGATGCCGTCCGGATCGACGAAATCCACGGCGCCGACATCGATCTCGTAGACGCGGTTGGCGAACCGGATCCGGCCGCCCTCGCGCATCGTCACCCGGCCGGTCACCGCCGGCGCGCCCGGCGACCCGCCGATGCGGAGGTCTCCGGCGAGCTCCGCGTCGAGATAGTTGTTGTCGACGACGACGTCTTCGAGCGTGACGACGCGGATATCCAGGCGCACGTTGCCCGGATCCGGGTTGTCGAGGATGGTGGCGGCGGCGTCACGGCCCTCGCGGAATACCCCGAGCAGTCCGCCGGCGAGGGTGATCGGCTCGCGGTAGGCGCCCCGAAGCAGAGTCACCGTCCCGCTCAGCGTGACGCCGCCGTCCGCCTCGGCAGCCCGCAGCGCGACATCCGCCTCGCTGCGAAGCCCACGCGGCACATCGAGCGCGATGCCGTCCCCGGTGACGGTGAACCCGTTGTCCGGCGCTCCTGCGCCGAACGACCAGCCGCCGTCGATCGCTACCCGCCCTCCGTTGGCGTTGCCGGCGAGGCCGTCCGCGATCGCGGAGTCGCCGGCCAGCAGCAGCGTGCCGTTCAAATCGGTGACGGCCACGCGGGGCTCGGGCAACCGGACTTCGCCGCCGGCGATCCGGACTGTCCCGCGCACGTCCGGCACGCCGGCGGCGCCCGACAGGACCGCCTCGATCCGCGCCGAACCCGCTGTCGTGATTCCGGCCGCCGCCAAGTGCGGCAACAGGGCGCCGGCGGCGCGCAGATCCACATCGCCGTCGACGGTGAGGCGGGTGGTCGCCGCGTCGTCCATGTCCAGGCTGCCGCCGGCCCGGAGCTCGGTGGTCTCGTTGCCCCAGGTGAACGCGCTCAGCGTCGCCCGGCCTTCCTCGATGACGATCTCGGTGGGCCGGCGCTGCTGGAACGGGATGCCGGAAACGACGAGCGCCGCCTCCGGCAGCCTGACGCGGCCGCGGGCCGATGCGACTCCGAATCCGGGCAGCTCCAGGTCCACGTCGACGGCCGCCCGGCCGCTGATGCGGCCGAGGGTCTCGGGATCGAGGCGGCCGGCCAGCACTGCCGGACTCAACCCTTCGATACGGGCGCGGATGCGGCCGGGACGGCCACGTTGAGCCGAGCGTCCCGCAAGCGCGTCGCCGACGAGCTCCAGCGGGAACTCGGCGCTGCCGTCAATCGCTGCGTCAGCCCAGGCGGCGTGCAGCGTGTCGAGACGAAGGCTTCCGTCCCGGACCGCGGCGCGCAGCGTCAGGTCGGTAATCGGCGGTTGACGGCCGAGCGACAGCGATCCCCCGTCAATCCGCATGTCACCGGTCAGTTCCAGGCCGCCTGGCGATCCGGAAGCGGTCAGGCCGGCGGCCACCTCGCCCGCCGCATCGATGGCCGGCACCGGAGAGCCCGGGCTCCGCGCCACCGTGGCGAGTCGGGCAAGGTCGGCCGCCGCACCGTCGAGGCTGGCTCGCAGGGCCGTGTCGCCCGACGGATTCAGGCCACCGTCGACGCGCAACCGCGTCCGGCCGAATGTCGCCTCGAGTCCGTCCACTCGGAAGCCGCCCGCGTCGTAGCGGAGGGTGGCGGGACGGACGATGCTGAAGGCGAGATCGTCGGCCGAGCCCGCGAGCTCGGTCACGGTGAGCCGCGCGCGCATCGCGGCGGGATCGACCAGCGTTCCGGATGCCGATGCCTGCAGCGCGACGCGGCCGGACAGCGGCACGCCGGCCGGGGCCAGCCGCGCCAGGTCGGCCTGGTGGATACTGCCACGGATATCGAAGGCGGGGGCCGCGCCCGCCAGGTCCAGCGTCGCCTCCGCCTCGGCCGCCCAGTCGGGAACCTGTGCGTCGATGCGCAATCGGTCGGCAGCGTCGAAACGCGCCCTCCCGCGCATGTGGCCGAGCTCCCGGCCGACTGCCCGGACCTCGTCGAAGGCGAACGTTGCATCCGCCGCGATCCGATCGACGCTGCCGCCGGCGGTCACTGCAATGCGGCCCCGCCCGGAGGGCATCCAGGCCGCTTCGACCGGGGCGAGGGTCGACAAGTCGGTCACCGAGGTCGCGAGCGAACCGCCGACGAAGCCGTCGCTCCAGCGGACTCTCCCGGCGCCGGTCACCGCGTTCGCCCCGAGGGCGAACCGGACGTTCGAGATGCCGAGGGCCTCCCGGTCCAGGTCGATCCGGGCATCGAGGTCGCTGATTTCCAGGGGGCCGGCCGCCACCGCCGGCGCCTCGAGCCTGCCCGTCAGCACCGGATGGCCGAGGGAGCCGCCCACCGCGGCGGTCGCCGTGGCGCGCCCCTGCACCCCTGAAGGGGGGTCGTGGCCGCGCAATGCCGGCACGAGACGGCTGCACCGTTCCAGATCCGCACAAGCCAGAGTGACCGCGCCGTCGAGCTCCGTGTCTCGCCAGCCGCCACCGCGGAAGTCCGCCCCGGATGCGATCTCTCCCTCCACCATTCCCGACACGTGCGCGGCGGCGTCGAATCGCTGATCCACCGCAAGGCGCCACTCGCCGCCGGCGGCGTCGAAGCGCAGGCCGCCGCTTGCCCCGGGGCCGTCCATCAGGCGGTTCTCGCCCGACAGAGTGACCGAATGCGGCTCGAGCGCGGTCCATTCGGCAAGGAGCGAACCCTCCGCGATGACGGGGAGTGGCACGGGCATGTCCGGTTGGAGCGCCGGCAGCAGCCGGTCGAGGTCCAGGCCGGTCCACGCCGCCTCCAGCCGGCCCGGCCATGCCGCCGTCCGCGCTACGCTGCCCGCGACCGTGAGGACACCGCCGGCGCCTTCCATCCGCAAGGAGTCGAGGCGGACCGCGGCAGGCGTCAGCGTGACGGCGGCCTCGATGCGATCGATCGTCATGCCGTCCCAGGATGCCCCCGCCGCGACCAGCGACAGCTCGACCTCGACGCCCTCCGGGGTCCGCTCCACGTCGCCGGTCACCACCAGATCGCCGGACGCGGCCGGGCCAGGAAGCCAGGACATCGCCCGCGCCAGGTCGATGCGGCCTTCGAAGCGCACCGCCGGTCGGGGGCTGCCCAGCAACTCGTGGACGTGGCCGTTCAACGTCAGTGCTCCTTCGGGGGCCGCAACGTCCAGTTGCCGGATGTCGAGCGCTGCGCCGTCGAACCCGATATCCCCGTCGAACCGGGAGACCTGGGTGGTCGTTCCGCGCCACGCGATTCGGGCCGTTCCGTTCATGTCGACCCGCCCGCTGGCGGCGCCGGCGGCCTCTTCGCCGGCCAGGCGGACGGACGTCGCGGGCAACAGCAAGCTGAAGCTTCTCGGCTCGTCCCGCCAGTCGACGGTGAGGTCGCGCAGGTCGAACCGGCCGATCGATGCGGTCGGCACGGCCGCGGAGCCCGGGCCGACCCCGCCTGCCGCAGGCAGATTGGAGGTGCCGTCCGCGCGGTGCGCTACCGTGAGCGTCACGCCGCGGAGCGAGACATCGTCGATCGACACCCTGCCCCAAAGGGCCGACCAGGGGATGTCGACGACGGCCTGCTCGATCGCGAGGAACGGCTCGGTCGGATTATCGGGCGCGGCGAGCTTCAGATCCGCGATCCCGACGCGAAACCGCGCCAGGTCGAGGTCGAGACGGCCGGCCGTGCCCATCAGGCCGTACTCCTGTTCCAGCAGGGCGAGCGCGGGGCGGAGCAGCAGCCTCCCCGACAACGGTGAGAAGAACACCGCCGCGACGAGCATCGCGACGATCGTCAGAAGCAGGGCAGTAACGGCGTGGCGACCCGAAGACCGATGCGCGAACACGTATCCTACTTGCGTACTTCCAATGTAGCAGGAATGGAGGCCCGGCTTACCGGAGGGCGTCGAGGCGCCCGACGGCAGCCCGCAGGGCGCGCAGCACGCGCCCCCGCTTCTCGAGATCGGTC
>WTGR01000176.1 GCA_011523485.1 Acidobacteriota bacterium | reverse complement strand
CCGCAGTGGATCAAGGAGAAGAACCACTTCTTCCGGCTGTCGAAGTACCGGCAGCGTCTTCTCGACCACTACGCGGCGCATCCGGAGTTCCTCGAGCCGGAGATCCGCCGCAACGAGATGCTCAGGCTGCTGGAGGCGGGCCTCGACGACATCTCGATGAGCCGTACGGGGCAGGCGTGGGGCATCCCGGTGCCTTCGGATCCGAGGAGCGTCATCTACGTCTGGTTCGATGCGCTCATCAACTACATCTCGGGCGTCGGGTACGGCGCGGATGAGGCGCTTTTCGAGACCTGGTGGCCGGCCGACCTGCACGTCATCGGCAAGGACATCACCCGCTTCCACTGCATCATCTGGCCGGCGATGCTGATGAGCGCCGGCGTGCCGCTGCCGCGCCGTGTCTTTGGCCACGGCTGGGTGCACTGGCAAGGCCAGAAGATGAGCAAGTCGCTCGGGACCGTGGTCGACCCGCTCGATGCGGCGGATCGCCTGGGGCCCGATCCGCTGCGGCTCTATCTCACCAAGGAGATCGCTTTCGGCCAGGACGGAGACTTCACCTGGGACCGGTTCGAGGAGCGCTACAACGTCGACCTGGCGAACAACTTCGGCAACCTCGTGTCGCGGCTCGCGTCGATGGCCCACCGCTACCGCAAGGGCCGGCTGGTGGCGCCGCCGAGTGCGCCGGGGCCGCTGGCCGAGGCGGCCGGCGGGGCGGTGACGGCCTACCGCGAGGCGATGGACGCCTTCGCGCTGCATGGGGGCGTGGCCGCGGCGTTTCAGCTCGTCGACGCCGCCAACGAGTACATCGCGGCGGTCGAGCCGTGGGCGACGGCGCGGGATCCGGCGCGTGCCGCGGAGCTCGACCGGCAGTTGTACGACGTGAGCGAAGCGGTGCGGATTGCCGCCCTGCTTCTCGCGCCGGTGATGCCCGGCTCGTGCCGCGAGGTGCTGGCGCGGGTCGGGACGCCGGTCGGCTTCGAGCCGAACCTGGACCGCGATGCGGTCTGGACGACGCCGCCGGGCGCCGAGCGGCAGGTCGTGAAGGGCGATCCGCTCTGGCCGCGGCTCGATCCCGCCCGGGCCGCGCCGAACGTCGAGAAGGATGCGCAACGGAAGGACTCGCCGCCGGGCGCGGCGGTCGGGCGGAAGGCGCGGGTGGCGGCCGATGCCGGCGCCGGACCCCAACGGAGGGAGCAGCGGACGATGAACGACAGTGAACGATCGGGTGGGGGCGAAGCGGCTTCTCCCGCGGCCCCGCCGCAGTCGGAGGTCGGTGGCTCGACGCCGGCCGGCGAGGGCGCCGCGACCGCCGAGGCGGCCGAGGCCCAGGCGCCGGAAACGCCGCGCATCTCGATAGACGACTTCGCCAGGGTCGAGCTTCGCGTCGGGCGCGTCGTGACCGCCGAGGCGGTGCGGAAGTCGAAGAAGCTCGTGCGCCTGGAGGTCGACGACGGCGGCGGCGTGCGGCAGATCGTCGCGGGCATCGCGAAGGCCTACGAGCCGGAGACGCTCGTGGGACGGCACGTCGTCTTCGTGGCGAACCTGCAGCCGGCGAAGCTGATGGGCATCGAGTCGAACGGCATGGTCCTCGCGGCGCTCGACGCGGAGGGGCAGCCGGTACTGTTGACCCCGGACGATGCGGAGCGGGCGCCGGCCGGGTCGGCTATCCGATGATCGATTCCCACTGCCATCTGGCTGACGAGCAGTTCACCGGCGACCTCGACGCGGTGGTCGCGCGGGCGCGCAGCGCCGGCGTAGACGGGGCGCTGTGCATCCTCGACGCATCGAACGAGGAAGAGGCACGCCGCGCCGACGGTGTGGCGCAGGCCTGGCCGGATATCGCTTTCGCAATTGGTGTCCATCCCCACCAGGCCGGTGCGGTCGGTGATCTCACGGGCGCAACGGACGGGGTGGAGTCGTGCGTGCGCGCGGCGGCGGAGGGGCGCACGGGAACCTGCGCCATCGGCGAGATCGGGCTCGACTACCACTACGACTTCGCGCCGCGCGAAACCCAGGTCGAGGTGTTTCGCCGGCAGATCGCGTTGGCGCGCGATATGGGATGGCCGATCGTGATACATACGCGGGAGGCAGATGAGGACACCCTCGATGCGATTCGCGCAGAGGGGCGCGGAGACGTGCGGGGCGTGTTTCACTGCTTCACGGGCGACGCCGCCTTTGCCCGGCAGGCGCTGGACCTCGGCTTCCACGTCTCGTTCTCGGGTATCGTGACGTTTCGCAACGCCACGGCGATTCGCGAGGCGGCGGCGATCGTTCCTCCGGATCGACTCCTGGTAGAGACCGACTCGCCCTATCTCTCGCCCGTTCCCTACCGCGGCCGACGCAACGAGCCGGCGCGCGTGTCGCAGGTCATCGACACGCTTGCCGACGTGCGCGGCGTCAACCGCGACAACGTCATCGATGCGACGCAGCGGTCGTACAGCCGGTTGTTCGGCGCCGGCCGCACAGAAGTGCCGGCGCGTTGACGCTCGC
>WTGR01000862.1 GCA_011523485.1 Acidobacteriota bacterium | reverse complement strand
CGCCCGCCGGCGTTCGACCAGCAGGGGACCAGCGTCGACGACCTGATCGACTTCACGCCGGCGCTGCGCCGCGACGCGCTCGAGGTCTTCGAGCAGTACGTGACCGGCCCGCTCTTCACCGCGCCGTCGCTGGTCGACGACTCGCCGGGCGGCACGAAGGGAACGTTGCAGATGCCGGGGGTGGTCGGTGGGGCCGACTGGGGCGGCTCGGCCGTCGACCCGGAGACCGGCATCCTGTACGTGCCGTCGGTCCACGCCGAATCGGTCATCGGCATCGTGCCGTCCGAGCATCCCCGCTCGGACATGCGCCTGGTCGTGCAGACGCTGGCGCTGCTCGAGGGACCGAACGAGCTGCCGATCTTCAAGCCGCCGTACGGCCGGCTGGTCGCAATCGACCTGAAGAAGGGCGAGATCCTCTGGTCGCAGGCCAACGGCGACGGGCCGCGCGACCATCCCCTGCTGCAGGACCTGGACCTGCCGCCGCTGGGCCAGCCGGGGCGCGTCTCGCCGCTGGTCACGAAGTCGTTCGTGTTCCTCGGCGAAGGGGGCAACGCCGGGGTGGTCGTCCTGCAGCCGATCTGGGGCGGGGCCGGGGGCAAGATGTTCCGCGCCTACGACAAGCTGACCGGCGACGTGGTCTGGGAGATGGAGCTTCCCGGCGGTACCACCTCGGCGCCGATGACCTACATGGTCGACGGCCGGCAGTACATCGTCGTCACTGTCGGGTGGGAGGACATGCCGAGCGAGTACATCGCGCTCGCGCTGCCCGAGTGAGGTTCCGTCACGATACCTGTCGGGGGAAGCTGCGCTGGTCTCGTGCCGTGATCGGTCCATACGCATGAAAACTGAAAACGGTTCTTTCGATTTTCATGCACACCGGCGAGTGTGGTTCCTCGCACTGGCCATGACGCCGCGATAGGCGACTGCTGAGACAGATTCTGCGCGGCGTTTCCCCGGCGATTTCAGATTCCGCATGAACGAACGGGTGGAGGCGGTCGGACTGGCGTGCGCGTGCGCCGAGGGGCTGTAGAGGTTGCGCCGGGGCTTGCGCACGGCGACGTGACTCCGCGAAGATCCTTCGGAGAGCAGAGTCGATGAGTCGCAAGTCCCGCAACAAGCCGCGGCGCGGCAAGGCGCGTTCGCAGCGTTCGTCGAAGCGCGGCGACAAGCCGTCGCCGCGCAGCGCCTCGTCATCCGCGCCGTCGGGGTCGCCGCGCGCACGCACCCCGTCGACGGCGTCTCGTCCCCCGTCGCCGGCGCCGGCAACCCGACCCGGTGCCGTTGCCTCCGGTTCCCGCGCTCCCGCGCGGACGTCGGGTCCGGCGCCGCGGCAGGGGGCGCCCGCGCCGGGCTTTGCAGGCCGGCGCTCCCGGGCCCCCGCCGGGTCGACCCGTCGGGCCGCCGCGTCCCGCGGCCGGCTGGCGGCGCTGCTGCTGCTCGCCGGCGCCGGCGCGGTGCTGGCGTGGGTCTGGTCGCGCGGCGCGCCTCCGCTCGTCGAACGCACCGCCGAACAGAACGTGCTGCTGGTCACCATCGACACGCTGCGCGCCGATGCGCTGGGCAGCTACGGCGGTCCGGCCGCGACCCCCAATCTCGATCGCCTGGCGGCAGCCGGCGTCCGCTTCGAGTTCGCGCACGCCCACGCCGTGGTGACGCTGCCGTCGCACGCCAGCATCCTCACCGGGCTCTATCCCTTCGAGCACGGGATTCATGACAATGCGGGCTACAGATTGCCGGAAGAGCGCTTGACGCTGGCCGCCATGCTGCGCGCCGAGGGATTCGCCACCGGCGCGTTCGTCGGCGGCTTCCCGCTCGACAGCCGGTTCGGGCTCGACAACGGCTTCGACGTATACGACGACCGGTTCGGGCACGCGGAGGGGCCGTCCGACCTCACCATTGCGGAACGGCCGGCTGAGGCGGTGATAGAGGCCGCCCGGACCTGGATCGAGTCGCAGGCAGGACAGTGGTTCGCCTGGGTCCACCTGTTCGATCCGCATGCCGTCTACAGCCCGCCGCCGCCCTTCGACGCGCGCTACGCGGAGAGCCCGTATCACGGCGAGGTCGCCTACGCCGACCACGCGCTCGCTCCGCTGCTCGACCTCGCCGGCGCCTCGGCGGCGCGTCCGACCCTCGTCGTCGTCACTGCCGGCCACGGCGAGGCCCTCGGAGAGCACGGCGAGCGGACCCATGGCCTGTTCGCCTACGAGGCGACGCTGCGCGTTCCATTGGTCGTCGCGCAGATCGGACGCGGATCGGCCGTTCCCGACGAGGGGGCGGTCTCGGTCGAACCGGCCCGGCACGTCGACGTCGTTCCTTCCGTGCTCGATGCGCTCTCGCTGCCGGCGTCTCCCGCGTTGCCCGGCCGCTCGCTCCTCGACCCGGCGCCCGCCGGCACCGAGCCGCTGTCGTACTTCGAGGCGCTGTCCGCTTCGCTGAACCGGGGCTGGGCGCCGTTGCGGGGCGTGCTGGCGGGACGGGACAAGTACATCGAT
>WTGR01000681.1 GCA_011523485.1 Acidobacteriota bacterium | reverse complement strand
TCCGCAGCACGTAGGAGGGGTCGTCCGTCCGCATGCCGTGCAGCACCTGCACGAACAGCGCCCCGTCGTGCAGCAGGGGCGACGACGCGTAGCCCCAGTTCAGGCCGAACCGGCCGTACGAGGCCGGGATGTCGCGCGTCCACAGCTCGTTGCCGTCGACGTCGAAGGCCTTGAGGATGCCGGTGCCGGTCATGACCCAGACGTGCTCGCCGTCGGTGACCGGGGACGGCGACGACATGTTCTGCTTGCGGAGCCGGCGGTTGCCGCCGCTCAGGTGCCGCGTCCAGATCGGCTGGCCGGCGTCGCGGTCGAGGCACCAGAGCTCGATGTCCTCGTCGTCGATGGCGACGTTCAGGAAGATCCGGTCCCCCCAGACGATGGGGGTGGATCCCGACCAGGCCGGCAACGGGAGCCTCCAGGCGATGTTGCGCTCGGTGTCCCATTCCACCGGCAGGTTCGTCTCGGTGCTGACGCCGTCGCCGGTGGGACCGCGCCACGCCGGCCAGTTCTCCGCCTCGGCGCTGCCGGCGGCAATGGTCGCCGCCGCCAGGAGCGCCCCGACCGGACCGACTACAAGGGGTTGCGAACGCATGATCTCCTCCGGCGGGTGTGCCCTCGTCTTCTCGCAGTGGATCCGGCGCGCGAGCATACCGCCCTGACCCGGCCGACCGTCCCGCTGTTCCCGACGCCGCGCGGACCGTATGCGTCGTAAGGATAGAGCATCATCGAGGCCGCGATGTCGACGGCAACCGTATCCTCCGGCGCGTTCAGGGCGATGAGACGCGACCAAACCGCAACCCGCGACCGTGCGTATACTCCCTCGACCATGCTCTACGCGAAGCGGCCGGCGAGACGCGGCTGGACGGCCTGGCGCGGGTTGGCGCTGGGCGCAACGGTCGTGCTGGCCGCGACGGTGGTTGCGCCGTTCGCGGACGCTCAACCGGAGCTGAATCTCGAAGACTGCCGCCTGGATGCTGCCCCTGTTCCTGATCATGGTCGCGTTCGTCGGCGGCATGAACGTGGCCATCGACACGACCGCGGGCGAACGGGAACGCCAGTCGCTGGAGCCGCTGCTCGTCAACCCCGTGTCGCGCGGCGCGCTGACGACCGGCAAGTGGATCGCGACCTGCCTGTTCGGCCTCGTCGCCACCGTGCTGACGCTGGCGATGTTCGTGCTCATGATGCGCTTCGTGCCGCTGGCGGAGCTCGGCGTGCAGCTCAGCCTGGGCGCGCGCCAGCTTCTGCTGATGACCGTCGCCGTCGCCCCGCTGGTGCTGCTCGCATCCGCGCTGCAGATGTTCGTGGCGACCTTCGCCCGCAGCTTCAAGGAGGCGCAGACCTACGTCAGCCTGCTGATCTTCGTGCCGATCGTCCCCGGCACCGTCCTGCAGTTCTACCCGCTGCAGTCCACCGGCTGGATGATGCTGGTTCCGGCGCTGTCGCACCACCTGCTGCTGGTCGACGTCATGGGCGGCGAGCCGGTCGCGGCCCTGAGCGTCGTGACCTCCGTGGCCGCCACGACGCTGCTGGCGGTCCTATTCCTGTCCCTCACGTCCTGGCTGCTGCGGCAGGAGAAGATCGTCTTCGGCCGCTCGTAGCCGGGCGCCGGCCGCGCGCGCATGGGCACTGCTACCATCAAGGAGTGGTCCCCGAGTCCCGGCGACTCGTCGCCCAGGTCGGCAATCCCGGATCGCCCCAGGCCCGCAGTGGGCCGAACGAGGGCCTGAATCGCCGAGGTGCTTCATGTTGAAGCGTCTCACGATCCGCGGCTTCAAGTCGATCCGCACGCTGGAAGACTTCGAACTCCGCGACCTCAACGTCCTTATCGGCGCCAACGGAGCCGGAAAAAGCAACTTCATCGCCCTGTTCCAGATGCTGGCGCGACTGATGAACCGGTCGCTGCGGCTGTTCGTTCGGGAGCAGGACGGCCCCAATGCGTTGTTGTTCGGCGGACGAAAGCGCACGAAGACGATGAAGGCGCAATTCGTCTTCGACCGAAACGGATACGAATTCTCGCTCGCTCCCGCGGGCGACGGATTGGTCTTTGCCGACGAAGCGACGTTGTTCTTCGGCGACTTGGCCGACTCGCGGCGTTCGTTGGGAAGCGACGGACAGCAGGAAGCGGGCTTGCCGGATGCCGACGACTCCTTCGCGACCTACGTCCGGCCCGCCGTTGCCGGTTGGCGCGTCTATCACTTTCACGACACGAGCCCGTCCGCGGCGGTCCGGCATGGCCAGGCCGTGCGCGACAACGCGAGGCTGAAGCCGGACGCGAGCAATCTCGCGCCGTTCCTGCGGCGGCTCCGCGAGCGACACTCGGCAGCATATCGCCGCATCGTGGACACTGTCCGTCTGGCGGCGCCGTTTTTCGGTGACTTCGTGTATCGCCAAAGCCCGGAAGAAGCCATCGACCTGGAGTGGTCCGAGTCCGGCGACCCTGACACGGTGCTCGGCCCTCGACAACTTTCTGACGGAACCCTCCGCTTCATCTGCCTCGCGACGCTGCTGCTTCAGCCGAATCAATTGCGGCCCAAGACCCTGCTTATCGATGAGCCGGAGCTGGGGCTGCACCCGTACGCGGTAAGCCTCCTCGGCGCGCTGCTGCAGCAGGCGAGCGAAGACCACCAGGTCATCGTCTCGACGCAGTCGGTCGACTTGATCAGCGAGCTCCAACCGAAAGACATCGTGGTCGTCAGCCGGCGCGACGGAGAGTCCGTGTTCGAACGCCCGGACCCGGATCGCCTCCGGGACTGGCTGGAGGACCATGCGCTGGGCGACCTGTGGAAGATGAATATCCTCGGCGGGAGACCGGCGCGATGACGATGGCTGGAGCACGTGGAGGGTCTTCCGCCGCTCGCGAGAGCGGAGTGACGGCATGCCATCCTTCACGGAGTCGCTCGTCGAGGAAGCGGCCCTCGACTGGTTTCGCGCACTCGGCTACGTGATCGTTTCCGGTCCTGATACCCCCCCCGGTTCGGAATCCGTCCGCCAGACGTACGCCGACGTCGTTCTTCCGGGCGTCCTGCACAGCGCGCTGGTCCGACTGAACCCATCCTGCCCACCCGACGCGGTCGACGCCGCACTGCAACGGCTGACCCAGCCCGACGGATCGACGCTGGAAGCCCGCAACCGCACTCTCCATGGGCTGCTGGTGAACGGAGTACCGGTCAGGTACCGCACCGCGGACGGGTCGATTCGGAGCGCGTTGGCGCAGGTCATCGATTTCGAGACACCTGTCAACAACGACTGGATGGCCGTGAGCCAATTCACGGTCACCGAGAATCTCCACAGCCGCCGGCCGGACATCGTGCTGTTCGTCAACGGGCTGCCGCTCGTCGTCATCGAGCTGAAGAACGCCGACGACGAGAACGTAACCGCATGGACGGCGTGGCGACAACTCCAGAACTACAGGAAAGCGCTTCCAACTCTGCTCGCCTTCAACGAGGTGCTGGCAGTCTCGGATGGGGTCCGTTCACTGGTCGGTACGCTCACCGCAGAACGCGACGGTTTCAGGCCGTGGCGCACCATCGGTGGCGAAGAGCTCGCACCGGCCTTCCTGACCGGGCTGCAGGTGCTGATCGAGGGCGTATTCGAGCCGCGGCGCTTCCTCGATCTCATCCGCGATTTCATCGTCTTCGACGACGGTGGCGGCGCAGTCGTGAAGCGGGTGGCCGGCTATCACCAGTTCCACGCGGTGCGCGCAGCGGTCCGGGAGACACTGCGCGCCGCGGGACCTCCGCAGGCGGAGCCAGGGACGATCGAGCAGACGGAGCCCACCGGGACAGACTTCGAGGGACGCGGGCGATACGAAGCCGGCCGGGGAGCAGGCGGCCGGGCCGGGGACCGGCGCATCGGGATCGTCTGGCACACACTTGGCACCGGCAAGAGCCTGACCATGGCCTTCTATGCGGGGTGCATCAGCCGCGAGCCGGCCATGGCGAATCCGACCATCGTGGTACTCACCGACCGCAACGATCCCGATGATCAACTCTTCAGGACCTTTCTTCGATACCGGGACTTGCTGAACCAGCCGCCGAAGCAGGTGCAGAACCGAACCGAACTGCGAGCCCGGCTCGCAGTGGAATCGGGAGGCGTGATCTTCACCTCGCCCCAGAAGTGCCTTCCGGATGCCAGGAGCGCACAACACCGGGCGCTGTCCGAACGACGCAACATAGTTGTCATCGCCGACGAAGTCCACCGCGGGCAATACGATATCGTCGGCGGGGTTACGCACATGCGCAAGGCGCTGCCGAACGCCTCGTTCATAGGTTTCACCGGCGCGCCGATCGAACAGCGAGACGCCCCAACCCGTGCGGCCTTCGGGGAGTACATCAGCATCTACGACATCCAGCGCGCCATCGGCGATCACGCGACGGTGCCGATCTACTACGAGAACAGGCTCGCAAGGCTCGCTCTCGAACAGCGCGAGCAACCGCCGCCCGGTCGCGATTTCGAGGCGGCGGCCGCGCGAGAGAAAGTGGAGCCGGGGGAAGAGCCGCAGACGAAGAGGGCGCAACTAGAGGGGACTGCCGGCGCAGAGCGGCGAGTCGCACTCCTGGCCCGCGACATCGTCGCGCATTTCGAGCAGCGCATCGAGGCCCTCTCCGGCAAGGCGATGATCGTCTGCAGGAGCCGGCGCATGTGCATCGATTTGTACCGGGAGATTCTCCGCTTGCGCCCGGCCTTGCGCGACGTGGACGACAACGCGAGTATCGAGATCGTGATTACCGGCACGGCGTCGGACCCGCCCGACTGGCAAGCGCATGTCCGCGGCAAGGCCGGGCACGAGACGCTCGCGAAACGGTTCCGCGACGCCAACGACCCCCTCATGATGGTGCTCGTATGCGCATGTGGCAGACCGGGTTCGATGTCCCCTGTCTCCACACGATGTACGTGGACAAGCCGATGCGCGGCCGGCACCTGATGCAGGCCATTGCACGAGTCAACCGGGTGTTCAAGGACAAGCCGGGCGGATTGATCGTGGACTACGTCGGCCTCGCTCACGAGTTGAAGCGTGCGAGCGGGACCTACGCCGAGAGCGGCGGCGCCGGCGCGACGGTGCTCGAGCAGTCGGAGGCGGCGGCGGTCTTGCTAGAGCAGTACGACGTCTGCCTTGGACTGTTCCAGGGCTTCGACCGGTCGGCGTGGGCAACCGGGACGGCGGCCGGACGCCTCGGGCTGTTGCCTGATGCACAGGAACACATCCTGGCCCAGGGTACCGACTCCAACGACTCCGGCAACGGTCACGGTCTCGACCGTCCGTCGGGCAAGGAGCGCTTTCTGCGCGCCGCGCGCGAGCTGTCCCGGGCATACGCGCTGTCAGTACCGCACCAGCACGCTCTCCGAATCCGCGACGACGTCGGCTTCTTTCAGGCCGTCGCAGCCGCTCTGCACAAGCGTGCGCCGGGCGACGCCCAGCCGGCGGAAGACATGGACCCCGCCGTGCGCCCCATCATCTCGCGTGCGGTGACCTCCGAGGGCATGGCCGACCTCTTCTCCACCGCGGGAATCGACGAGCCGGACGCCTCGATCCTGTCCGACGACTTCCTGGCCAGAGTACGGGGCATGCCACAGCGCAACCTGGCCGTCGACCTGTTGCGGAAGCTCTTGCGAGGAGAGATCGTCAGCCGGCGGCCCCGGAACGTCGTCCGGTCACGTTTCTTCGCCGAAAAGCTGGAATCGAGCATCCGGGACTACCGGCGTCGAGCGATCACGGTGGCGCAAGTCATCGAGGAGCTCATCCAGCTTGCGCGGGAGATGCGCCAGGCGCAGGGCCGCGGCGACAAGCTCCGACTGTCGGATGACGAGCTCGCCTTCTACGACGCCCTCGATGCCGACGACAGCGCGGTAAGGGTGCTCGGCAACGAGACGCTACGGACTATGGTCCGCGAGCTGGTCGAGACCGTGCGCGGCAACGTCGAGAACGACTGGATGCTGCGCGAGAGCGTGCGCGTGCACCTTCAGACGCTCGTCAAGCGCATCCTCCACAGATACGGCTACCCGACCGAGCGGCAGGAACGCGCTGCAAGAACGGTTATGGAGCAGGCCGAGAACCTGTTCGGCGGCTGAGCGGCCTCAGCCGATGACACGCCGGTTACACCCCCGATACCCGGCACTCGCGTGTCGATCGACCGTATCGACGCCCTGATTCTTCGAAGCCACCGCAGACTACGGCGTCAGCGCCCCGACGCCCCGGTTTCCTGCCCGGCTCGAGACGGCCTCGGCGGCAGGCCGCTCGACCTGCCGCCTGACGTGCTCCAGGTAGTGGCGCACGGCATCCCGCGAGCGGCGCCGGATGATCGGCCGCAGGAACAGCCCGCGGAAGCCGGTCATGCCGTCGTTGCGCGAGCGCGTGACGGAGATCAGCGTGGAGGCGGCGCGACCGGCGCGGTCGATGCGGTCGACGAGAAAGCGCAGCTCCAGCGTGGTGTGGAAGTAGTGGCTCGCGTAGAGCTGCTTGGTGGCGATCGCATAGGCGATGCCCGTCGACGACCGTTCGGCCAGCGGGTGAATGACGACGTGGTTCACGCGGATGGTCGGCTTCATGCCGAAGTCGACCACGGTCCAGTAGAAGAACTCGTCCGCACCGCCCGGCAATCCCCGGGGGTAGTAGTCCAGGTAGTGCAGGAGTTCGGGCACGGCGGCCGGCAGCGGGTCGCGGCTGGCGAGCAGGGCTCGGAACTGATCGGCCACGAGCAACGGGTCGTCGTCGTCGACATAGGCGCCGAGCGCCGTGTTGCCTTCGGCCTGATACGCCAGGACCAGGTCGAGGACCATCTCGCGGGCGAGCTCGCTCGCCTGACGCCCGGCATCCGCCGACGACCAGTCCACGTCCGTGCGGAAACGGATCAACGCATCCGCCGAGAGCTTCACCTGGCAGTCGCCGGTGCGGCACTTCGGCAGCTCCTCGACGTCCTGGGCGGGCAGCGTCAAGGACTCCAGGTCATCGATGCGCGGCGGACTGCCGAAGCGCCCGATCTGCGGAATGCCGGGGCCGCGCTCGAAGCGCTCGATGTCGCGGAACAGGTCGACGAACTCGTCGGGCGGCACGTCGAGGTGAACCACGCCGACATGGGCCAGCTCCTGGCGGACCGGCGTGTCGAGGCTGCGGATGACCGCCGAGCCGCGGTCCAGCCCCCGCAGGTCGTCGATCGAGAAGCCTATCGTCTCGTTCAGGAAACGCCAGACGCTCGAGCCGGACTGGGCGGCCAGCGGGACGGCCGCTGCCAAGGCTGTCGCCCAGACGAGAACGAGCAGACGCGGTGGTCCGGGAAGCCGGCGCCCGTTCCGACCGCGACACGAACCGCTGACGAGGAACATCATCAACCGCCCCGAGGCGGCCGCCGGCCATCAGCCGGAATCCGGACGCCTCAACGTTCCTTGTATCGGCTCGAGTGCTCCAACAGAAGAGTGGACATCGCCTCGGCGGCCAGATCCGGGATCCAGTGGTTGACGCCCTCGAGCACCTCGAAGCGGTACGGGCCGCTGACGTACTCCCCGGTGAGCAGCGCGCCGTCGATGCACAGCGCCGTGTCGCCGTCGCTCCACGTGAACATCGTCGGCACCTCCACCGGGCCGAGGGCCGGCCCCTGCAGGTTGCGGTCGCCGATGTTCGCGCGGTACCAGTTCAGGGCGGCGCCGAGGGCCGGCTTCGACCCGAGGACGCGCACGTACTCGTCGACCGCCGCCGCGTCGATGTCCGCGTAGATGCCCCGCAGACCGGCCTGGCCGTTCGCCAGGAACGCGTCCTCCGAATCCGGCTGCACGAACACGTCGAAGTAGGACGACGCCTGCGGCTGGCACGACGTCGGGTCGTTCAGGACCCGCGCGAACGCATCGGGATGCGGCACCGACACCGGGTTGGCGGTGATCACGCGCTCCCGCGCGGCCACCGCGACGGCCCAGGCCACCACCGCCCCCCAGTCGTGACCCACGATGTGAAAGCGCTCGGCGCCGACGGCGTCGGCGAGGCCGATGACGTCCTGCACGAGCAGCGGCAGCGCGTAGTCGGCGACGTCCGGCGGGCGGGCGCCCGGCGAGTAGCCGCGCTGGTCCGGCGCCACGGCGCGGAACCCGGCCGCGGCGAGCACCCGGATCTGGTGACGCCATTCGTAGGAGGTCTGCGGAAATCCGTGGAGCAGGATCACGACCTCGCCGTCCTCGGGACCCGCCGCCCGCACGTCGAACGTGTAGTCGCCGACTGCGATCTGCGTCGTTTCGATCTCGACGCCGGCACCGCCGGCGCTCGTTGCGCCGCCCTGCGGCGTCCGGCCCTCCGCGCCGGCTGGCAATCCGGCCGCGGCCGCCAGCGCCAGCAACGCCGGCACCAGGAAGTCTCTGTTCGTCGGGATATCCATCCGTTCAGCATACCCCGGCGCGACCGCCGCTCTCGTCCGCCCGCGCGCCGTGCGCGGCCGCGGGCGATGCGCGGGGATACGATTCGCCGGCAGAAACCGGGCCAACCCCTGCGCTCCGGCCCACGGCATGCTCGAAAGCGACTCAGCCGGTCGCTTCAAGCAGCCGGGGCAGGTCCGTCAACGCCGCCACAACGCGATCCGCCGCGAACCCCAGCTCCTCGGGCGGCTCGGCGGCGCGGCGCTGG
The DNA here is from genome assembly GCA_011523485.1 of Acidobacteriota bacterium. Next base: position 1,818 of record WTGR01000681.1, on the reverse strand, counting down.
ATCCAGAAGGTGGACAGGCCGGCCGAGGCGGCGCCGGCGATGTCCCAGGCGTTGGAAGAGACGAACCCCAGCGCGGAACGGCCGACGCCGAGCCGCTCCGGTCCCAGGTTGTAGACGCGGGGGCTGACCTTGAAGATCTTGACCTCCTCGACGCTGATGATCGTGTCGAGCAGGGCGTCGATGCCGGCGCTGCGGGCCGCCGCCTCCAGCATGCGCGGCTCGCCGTTGGAGAGGATCGCCAGACGCACTCCCCGCGCCCTGAGCGCCTCCAGGCCGGGCCGCACGTCGGGAAACGCCTCCAGCGACAGGTACGCGTCCATCAGCCGCGCCCGCCGCGCGGCGGTCAGATCGAGCTCCAGGCTGCGGGCCGCATGCACGAGCGCGTCCGCGGTGACCAGCCAGAAGTCGCGGTGCCGCCCCATGAGGCTGCGCAGCAGGCTGTACTGGAGCTGCTTGGCGCGCCAGCGTCGGGCCAGGGCGTCGCCGCTCCCCGGAAACAGCTCTTCGCACAGCGCGGTCACCGAAAAGACGTCGAACAGCGTCCCGTAGGCATCGAACGCGAAGGCCTCGATTGCCTCCACGGGATCGGCCTGTCGTGCTACGGCGGCCGGCGCGGGTCCGAACCCGGGCGCCGGCGGCGATCCTGCGGCCACCCCCGCGCCCGCCGCCCCGACCGTGGCGGCGCCCAGCGTCCCGACGAATGCTCTGCGGTCCATCTTCATGTTGCGGCTCCTTCAGGACGACGCGGAATCGCGGTCAGCCAGCGCCCCGAAACGCCTCACCGGCTCGGCGTTTCGCCCCCCTCCACTCCGGGAGCTCGCGCTTCGGCACTCGCTTCGCCACTCTCCGCGACGCAAGCTCCCAGACCCGCCAGGTCCAGCAGGAAAGCGTACTGGAGGGCCGTCTCCCGATACTGCCGGAAGCGCCCGGACGCGCCGCCGTGTCCGGCGTCCATATTGGTCTTCAGCAACAACCGCCGGCCGTCGTCCGGCTGCAGCGTGCGGCGCCGGGCCACCCACTTCGCCGGCTCCCAGTACTGCACCTGCGAGTCGTGCAGGCCGGTCATCACCAGCAGGTGCGGCCAGGGGACCGGGTCCATGTTGTCGTAGGGCGAATAGGACCGGATGCAGGCGTAGTCCTCCGGTTCGTTCGGATTCCCCCACTCGTCGTACTCGCCGGTCGTCAGGGGGATCGATTCGTCGAGCATCGTGGTCACGACGTCGACGAACGGCACCTGCGCGACCACGCCGTGGAACAGGTCGGGGCGCATGTTGACGACGGCGCCCATCAGCAGACCGCCGGCGCTGCCGCCCATGGCGAAGAGGCTCTCCGGAGTCGCGTGACCCTCGGCGACGAGGTGCTCCGCGCAGGCGATGAAGTCGGTGAAGGTGTTCTTCTTCCTCCGCAGCTTGCCGTCGTCGTACCAGCGGCGGCCGAGCTCCTCCCCGCCGCGGACGTGGGCGATGGCGTAGGTGAAGCCGCGGTCGAGCAGGCTCAGGCGCGAGGAGCGAAACGTCGGCTCCATGCTGATGCCGTAGGCGCCGTAGCCGTAGAGCAGCAGCGGCGCGGGGCCGGCGCCATCCGGCGCATGGCTGGCGCCGGCCGGCACACCGGTGGCTTCCTCCGGCGCACCGTGGCCCGACACCTCCCGCTTGCGGCGGACCAGCGAGATCGGCACCCGCACTCCGTCCGGCGCGGTCGCCACGAGCCGCTCGGTCTCGTAGCGCGCGGGGTCGAAGTCGCCCAACACCTCCTCCTGCTTGAGGAGCGTGCGGGCGCGTGTGTCCATGTCGTAGTCGTAGACCGAAGGCGGTGTCG
>WTGR01000679.1 GCA_011523485.1 Acidobacteriota bacterium | reverse complement strand
TCGCCGGTCATGAGGATGACGTCGAAGTCGTCGTACACGCGGGCCTGCGCCCACTCGTAAGCGCGCTGCCCCGCGGTCCGCAGGCCGGCGACGTACTGCTTCCAGTCCTCGCGCTCGACGGGAGCCGGCGCGCCGATGCGCCCGGCCTCCTCCTCGTTGAGCTCGCAGTCGCGCGGAAGCTCGATCAGGTTGGCGGCCTCCACGAGCGCGACGGCCGCGTTCTCGAGCGCCTCCCAGCCGGTGTAGATGTTCGCGAAGCGCTCACTGGTGGAGTCGCCCTCGACCGCCTCGACCGGGTCGTCGGGGTTGTTCGTCTGCGCGTCGAACAGGATATTCGAGTTGGGGAAGAGGATGCCGCGCATCACCTCCGCCAGGTCGCCGAATACCTGCGGCTCCTGGGCGCCGACGGGGCCTGCGGTCAGCAACATCACCATGAAGACGACGCTCGGTACACGCATTCGATCACTCCTTCGGTCCGGTGAGTCACCCTGACGGCCGGCACCCGGCCGGAGGGCCAGGGCGCGCAGTGTACCCCGTCGCCCGTGAACGGGTCAACCGCGAGCGCGGCGCTGCGGAGCAATCCCGGCCCTCGCTCCGGACCGGTATAGACTGATTGTCCGGATTCACTTCGAGGAGGATGCGAGACGATGCCGAGTCATACACGAGTCGTGGCCGTTCTGGCCGCCTGCTGCGCCTCTTTCCTGCTGCTCGCAACCGCCGCTCCGTCTGCGTCGACCGCCAGGGAAGCCGAGCAGGAACCTGCCGCCGAGGTGCTGGAGAATCCCATCGAGGCTACCGAGGAATCGGTGCGGGCCGGCCTGCGGGTCTACGGCCGTTTCTGCCGGTCGTGTCACGGCGTGCGCGGCGACGGCCGCGGCCAGAACCCGTCGCCGGGGACGAGGCCGGCCAACCTCGTCGACGACGAGTGGGTGCACGGCGACAGCGACGGCGAGATCTACAACGTGATCCGCCAGGGAGTTCCTCCGAACTACGACATGGATGCCTGGGAAGGCCGCATCACCGACGACGAGATCTGGCACGTGGTCAACTTCCTGCGCGAACTCGCCGCCCGGTCGCGGTGAGCCGCCAGCGAGCCACCGCGCGCCGGATACGCCCGCACCCTATCCAGAGGCCGATGCCGCTCGACGCCAGGCCGCCGAGGCTCAGGGCGATCACGCCGATGTCCCACAGCGGCCGGCGGTCGTACCAGAACGCGAAGTCGAGGCTGTGCAGCCCATTGAAGAGCCACCGCTCGACGCGGGTGAACCGGTGCTCGCGGGCGACCACCCGGCCCAGTGCGGGATCGACGTAGACCCAGGTCTCCAGGGGGTCGCCGAACTTGACGCGCAGCACCGGCAACGGCGCCTGCCGTTCGCGCGAGTAGCCGCGCGCGTAGTAGTAGGCGTCGTAGTCGGCCAGCAGCTCGGACTCGACCGCGGGCGCGCCCGGAACCGCCGCCGTCAACCGCTTCAACAGCGACTCGGTGCTGAACGGCTCCTCGCGGAGCGCCAACGTCTCGGCCGCGACGAGCAGCGGCCCCGACGGCCCACTGCCTCCGTCGACTTGCGCTCGGCGTTCGGGCGCGATGCCGGCGGTTTCCTCCGGTCCTGCTCCCACGCGCACGGCGTAGTAGGGATCGTCCTGGATGCGCAGCAGCTCGACCTCCTTCACGGGGCGCCCGCCGGCGACGCGAGCCCATGCTCCGCCATCCATGACCGGGAAGCGCGCCAACTCGACCGGCCCGCCGGACAACGCGTCGCGCGGGACGTCGAGGCCGCTGGCGTTGTTCCAGTCGTAGGGTTCCATCGACAGCAGGCCGCTGAACACCCAGGTCAGCGTCACGAGTCCGAAAACGACCCCCGTCAGGTAGTGCCAGCGCATCCAGCCCGCGTACGGGATTCGCGCGCGGAGACCGCCGGCCGCCCGGGCGTCCGCGCCTGATCGACGCCACCGGAACTGCGTGACGCCCAGCACGAGACCGAGAACGGCGAGCACGCACCCCAGGGTCGCCGTCCAGACGACGACGTCGTACCAGAGCGGCTGGTTCGCGCGCAGCGCCGTGAAGTAGAACCAGTGCGGAATCGCACCGACCCAGGCCAGCGCCCGGCTGCCGCGGGTGGTCAGCATCACCACCTCGCCCGTCCGGACCGAGACATAGAGCTCGGTGCCGGGCTCGTCGTCGATGACGAGCTTGTGCAGCGGGAGCCGGCTGCGCTCGACCAGGGTCCATTGATCGGGCTCCGTGAGGGTGCCGGCGTACTGCACGGCGTCGGCGGGCGCACCGCTGAACCGACTCGCGATCGCGGCGGCCGCGGTCGGTCCCACTTCGTCGAGGCGCTCGCCGGTATCCGCGAACACCGTCACGCCGTCGAACCGGTAGGCCGGCCGGTCCATCACCGTCAGCAGCGTGGCCTCCCGCGGCGCAGGCGACAGGTACGCGCGCCGGGCCGCCCCGGCCGGGGCCAGCGCGATGCGCTCGAAATCCAGCGCGGGCAGCCGTTCGA
>WTGR01000662.1 GCA_011523485.1 Acidobacteriota bacterium | reverse complement strand
CCTCCCCCGTGCGGTGGTTTCTCACAATTCGGCTCGCTCCGAGTCTACCGCCAACCGGCGATCGCGCGGAGCACCACCGATTCGACGGGAGACCGGATTCACGTGCTAAACTTTGTCATCCAGGTCACCCGTGAACATCTCGCTGGCAGACACGGCGCAGTTGGTGGCGATCACCGTCGCCGTACTCCTGGTGTTCTTCCGCAGCACGAAGTTCATGAAGCAGGTCACGGACGCGATCAACGCATCCGAGGGGCGACTTCGCGACGAGATAGCGGAGTCCGAGGATCGACTTCGCGCTGAGAACAGGGAAGCGCACGCCGGCATCAGCCGCAACATAGACAACCTGAAGCAGGACATCCGCGACGTGAGGCAGGATGTCCGGATGCTCACGCAACACCTGCTGGACAGCGGTCGCGCCGAGCGGGATTCCTGACCGCTGGCCTCCGCGTTTCCGAAGGATCGGCTGCTGGTGAAGCGTGCGCGATGGTGCCCCTGCCGAGCCGCGCGCTACCGAGGTCGGATCACGATCCGCGCGAGGCTTCGTGAATCGGGCGGAAGCTCTTCCTCGCCGGCCGGCATCCCGCTGACCGAGAGCATGTAGGCGATGACGTCGGCGTACTCCTCCTCGGTGAAGGAGGCCGGGTTGTCCTCGGGCATCGTCAATCGGGTGTACTCGTACAGGGAGGCCAGCGACCGCCCGTCCCACTCGCGGAGGAATCTCGCCCGCGCCAGAGGGGGCGTGGAGCGCATGTCGGGATCGTCCGGCGCGCCGTTCAGGCGGCGGCCGTGACAGAAGCCGCAACCGCCGGAATACGCCAGCCGGCCCCGCGCCGCCTGCGCCGCGGTGAAGACGCCGTCCCAGACCGACCCCACGGGCACTGCGTCCGCGGACGGGTCCGCCAGCGCGGCGGCCTCGCCGGTCGTCACCCCGCCGAAGTCGTTCGTCCAGGCGTTGCGGACGTAGCTGGCCAGCGCGGAGGTCTCGGCCGCGGTCAGGGTGGGAAACGGAGGCATGTTTCCGGAGCCCTCCCGCAGAACGCCGACGATTCGCGCCGCGTCCGAGAGCCGGTCGTTGCCGTTCAGGGCCGGAAACGTCGGGGGGCTGCCGTCACCGGTGGGGCCGTGGCAGCGGGCGCAGCGCGTTTCGTAGAGTTGCTCTCCCTGCTCGAAGCGCGCCGCGTCGTCGACCTGCGCCGCGCCGGCGGTCGTGACGTACGCGATGAGAACCCAGCCGAGAATCGAACCGCCGACCACGAACTTCCGCATCGGACTGACTCCCTCGTCTTGTCGGCGCCGGCGGTCAGGACCAGATATCGGCATCCGAAAGCTCCACGTCCTGCGACAACTCGGCGCGGATCGTCGTGTCGGCCTCCACCGCGCCGTCGAAGCGGAAGGGAATGTAGCCCTTCCCCGACACGAAGAGACGGTATTCGCCCGCCGGAATCCGCAGTCGCGCCACGCCGCGCTCGTCGGTGACGGTCCGATACGGATGCGCCACCACTCGCGCGCCTTCGACGGGGGACCGGCTCTCGGCGTCCCTTGCGACGACCGTCAACAGGCATGCCGGTGCAGCTACGACCCGTACGTGGAACGAGGCGCTGCCGCCGGTGTGCGCGCCGCTCGCATCGGATGCGGGAGCCACGGCCTTCCACCCATACAGCCCCTCGACATCCGGGGCGTCCAGCTCGACCTGCGCGTGGTGGAGCGCGTCGGTGCCCGGCCACGGGTCGTCGCCGACGGTGGCCGTCGCCCGCTGCCTGCCGTCGTGGTCGTGCACCTCCACCGTCCAGCCGGCCGCACTGCGTTTGCCGGAGCAGGCGACCCCGAGCCTGACGGCGAAGCGCTTCCCGCACTCGATGGCCGGCGGCGTGTCCCAGACGACGACGCGCGCGGCGTGCGGCTCGGCGGCGGAAGCGCCGTCCGGCGGCGTCGGGCCGGCGCCGGGCGTTTCGCCGCCCGATGCGTCGATGCGACCCGCGCCGCTCGTTTCGCCGCCCGATGCGTCGACGCGACCCGCGCCGCTCGTGCGCGGCGCATCGTCCTGCTGAACCATCGGCTATGGCATGTCCGGTCGGATCGACCCCGTCCGCGGCGCGACTATCCCTGTTCCGGCGGTTTCTTCGCGGCGTGCGTGCCGGCGATGTAGCCATGTACGTGGCCCTTGCCGAGGCCGTGCTTGTTGAAGCCGCCCACCGCCTCGCCGCCCGCGTAGAGACCCGGAATCACCTGTCCCTGCATGTCCACCACCTGCTGGCGGCCGTCGACCCGCAGGCCGCCGTAGGAGTCGTGCCAGATCACCATGATGGACAGGGCGAAGAACGGCGGCCGGTCGATGCGGTACATCGGCGCGTCCGCCTCGCGCTCGAACTCCGGGTCGGCGTTGGCGTCCACGCAACGGTTCCACTTCGCGACCGTCTCGGCCAGGTAGCGCAGCGGCACCCGCTGGAACTCGTGGCCGGCGGCAATCTTCTCGGCCAGCTCCTCGATGGTGTCGGCCTGGAAGAAG
>WTGR01000388.1 GCA_011523485.1 Acidobacteriota bacterium | reverse complement strand
ACGCCCACGCCGCCCGAGATGGAGACGAGCGCCACGCGCGGGCTCTCCGGGAAGACGCCGAAGCTGGCCGCGTAGGCGATGTCCAGCATCTCGTCCGTGTCGCGCGCCCGATAGGCGCCGAACTGCCGGAACGCCGCCTCGTATACCGGGTCCGCGCCGGCGAGCGACGCCGTGTGCGATTGGACGGCTTTCGCACCCACGTCGGTCACCCCGACCTTCTGGAACACCACCGGCTTGCGGCGGGCTCGCGCGGTCCCCAGGGCGTGCACGAGCGCATCCCGGTCGTTGATCCCCTCGGCGTGAGCCATGATGACCGACACGTCGTCCTGCTCGGCCAGCCAGCCGAGCACCTCCGGCACCGAGACGTCGGCCTCGTTGCCGGTCGTCACCCAGTAGCGGACGTCGATGTTCCGCTTGCGGGCCAGCAACGACAGGTGGCTGCCGTAGGCCCCGCTCTGGCTGACGAGCGCGACGCCGCCCGGCGCGGGAAAGCCGTCCTCCAGTGTCGTGCTGAACGTGGCGAAGAAGCCCAGTTCGGAGTTGTAGACGCCGAGGCAGTTGGGACCGACGATGCGGAGTCCGGTCTCCGCCGCGATGGCGCCGAGTCGCCGCTGCAGCCGTCGACCCTCGGCGCCCATCTCCGCGAAGCCGGCGCTGTAGATGACCGCGACCCGCACGCCGCGCGCCGCGCACGCTTCGACCGTGCCGACCACGCTAGGCGCGGGTACGGCGACGATGGCCAGGTCCACTGCTTCCGGCACGTCGGAGATGTGCGGAAACGCCGGGAGTCCCTGTACCTCCTGGTGCTTCGGGTTGACGGGATAGATCTGCCCGGAGAAACCGGCTTCCCGCAAGTACCGGATCGGCCGCCCCCCGATGCGCGTCGGGTCGTTCGAAGCGCCTATGACGGCGACCGACGCGGGGCGCAGGAGAGCATCGAGCGAACGTCTCGGAGGCGTGGTGGTGGTCATCGGCGGCTTAGACTACCAGTCCTGACGCGACCTTGCGGTCGCGTGGGGAGTTTCGCTGGCGCGAGCTCCCGTGACGCAGCATGGAGCGCGGAAGGGTCAGGGTCATCGGTGCGTCGCCGGGAGCGAGCGCGACGTGGCTCGCACGCCTGGAGGCCGCCGGGTACGCAATCGACCGGGAGCCGGTCACCCGGCCGGAGGACCTGAAGCGTATCGCCCGGCAACCGCCGCGCGCGGTCGTGATCGATCTCGACCGCGCGCCGGCGCGTGGTCGGGACATCGCGTTGGCTCTACGCCAGCGCGTGGCGACGCGGCGGATTCCGATCGTCCTCGTCGCATCCGACCGGGCCGTGTTCACGCGGCTCAAGGCGGTGCCGCTCGAGACCATGCACGCCGGGCCCGAGGACGTCGTCACCGCGGTGGCCAGTGCGCTCGCCATGCCTCCGAGCGGAGCTGCACCGGTGCCTGCCGCCACCGCGGGATACTCCGGCACACCGTTGCCCCGCAAGCTCGGCATCAAGCCGGGGATGCGGGTGGTGCTGGTGAAGCCGCCGGACGGCTTCGCGGCGATCCTCGAGCCTCTCCCTCCCGACGTCCTGCTTCGCAGCACGAACCGCGGCGCGCGCGACGTCACCCTCTGGTTCACACGTTCGCGGCGGGAGCTCGAACGCGGGATGGCGCGGATGGCGCAGAATCTGGATAGTGGACGGCTGTGGATCGTCTGGCCGAAGAAGACCTCGCCTCTGGCCGCCGATCACACGGGGGAGGACGTGCGGCGCGTCGGGCTCGCAGCCGGGCTGGTCGACTTCAAGGTCTGCGCCGTCGACGAGGACTGGTCCGGCCTGGCGTTCGTGCGGCGCCGGCGTTGAAGACGCCGACGGTCCCGCACGGGTTCGGCAAAATAGCGTCTGCCCGTAAACGGAGACACAACTTCGCGTAGTCTTGATGAATGTCCAGAACGACTCTTCTCACACTTCTGGTGGGACTCGCGGCACCGGGGCTCGTGCATGCCCAGACGCTCATCGAGGGCACCGTCACCGACACGACGGACCTCGTGCTGCCCGGCGTGACCGTGGAGGCGCGCAGCATAGAGGAAGGCGGCCCGAGCGAAACGGCCGTTACCGATGGCGCCGGCGCGTTCGCGATCGGCGGACTCCCGGCGGGAGTGTACGACATCACCTTCACGCTGCCCGGCTTCCAGACGGACGTGCGCCGCGGCGTGGCGCTCGTCGCAAGGGCGACCGTCACTCTCGACACGGTCCTGTCGGTGCAACTCCAGGAGCAGGTCGTCGTGGTCGGCAGCCGCGCGCAGCCGCGGTCGGTGACCGAATCTCCGGTTCCCATCGACGCCATTCCTTTTCGCGACGTCATGAGCCAGGGCGCCACCACGCTCGACTACCAGTTGCGGAACCTCGTGCCCTCCTTCAACGTCGCCACGCACCCGATCAGCGGCGCCGCCTCGCTGGTGCGGCCGGCGAGCCTGCGCAACCTCGCGCACGACCACACGCTGGTGCTGGTCAACGGCCTGCCGGAAAAAT
>WTGR01000769.1 GCA_011523485.1 Acidobacteriota bacterium | reverse complement strand
GGATGAGGCCGCGCATGTGGCCGGCCTGCTCGGCGATGATGCGGAAGAACTCGCGCATCTCGGCCCGGTCGAGCTCGGCCGCCTCCTCCAGCAGGGTGTCCGCCGAGCCCTTGATGGCGGCCAGCGGCGCGCGCAGCTCGTGGCTCACCAGGCCGAGGAATTCGGTCCGCATCCGTTCGATCTCGTCGAGCGGCGCCAGGTCCTGCAAGGTCACCACCAGCGAGCGGATGGCGCCGCCCTCGGCACGGATCGGCGTGGCGTTGATCAGCGTCCTGACGCTGCGTCCGCCGGGTACCGAGAGCTCGACCTCCTCGGCGCGCAACGTCTCGCCGGTGCTGAGGTGCTGCGTGATGGGGAGCTCGCTCAAGGACACGTTCCGGCCGTCGGCGCGCTTGAAGGAGACGACCTCCAGGAGCTGCTCCAGAGGGCGGCCCGGCGTTCGGAGGCTCTCGACGATCCGCTGGGCTTCGCGGTTGATCGACACCGTGCGGCCGCTCCTGGCATCGAGGACCACGACCCCGAACGGCGAGGTCTCGACCAGGGCTTCGAGGTCGGCGCGCGCGCGCTGTTCGTTGCGGTGCGTGCGGGCGTTGGCGATCGCGGCCGCGGCCTGGGAGGCGAACAGCGTCAGCACCGCCTCGTCCTCGTCGGTGAACTCTTCGCCGTCGGCCTTCTCGGCGAGGAAGAAGTGGCCGGCGTCCACGCCGCGGTGGCGCATCGGCGTGCCCTGGAAGGTCCGGGAGAAGGTCCGCGCGGGCTCGATGCCGAGCGAGCGGACGTAGCCGGAGAGGTCGGCGAGCCGCAACGGCCCCGGCAGCTCGCGCAGGTGCTCGAACAGGCGGCCGCTGTCGGGCCAGGTGAAGAGCTCCTGTTGTTCCTCGGGGGTGAAGCCGGAGAACACGAAGTCCGCGGGTGCGCCCGCCTCGTCGACGGTGGCGATGACGCCGTAGCGGGCGCCCGTGAGTCCGCGGGCGCTCTCCACCACCTCGGGGAGCACGGTGTCGAGGTCGAGCGTCGCGCCGATGCGCAGGATGGCCGCGTTGAGGGTCGAGATGCGCTCGCGCAGGGCTGCGTTCTCCCGCCTCGCATCGTCGGAATCCGTCAAGGCTTCTCCCTTCGCGAATCGGCAAGAATCACGGTGCGCCGCGGTACGGAGGCGCCGCCGCCGCCCTTGTCGATCTGCTCCTGCACGCTTGGTGTTACCACGTCGGCAGCTCGGGGACCACGAGGCCGGTCGGATTGTACTCGAGGGGTTCTCCCGGTTCCGCCGCCAGCAGACTCAGGAGAAACGGATAGAGGGCTTCCATCCGGAATCCTGTCGACGCCCCGGGCTCCCAGAGAATCTCGCCGCCCTTGGCGAAGCCGGCCGCCTGCAGCGGGCCCGGGAGCGTGGCGACATCCGTCACCACGTGCAGGGCGACGTCGTTGCCGCCGTGTCCCTCGGTGATGAACGGCGGCTGGTGGTCGCCGAAGATCAGGGCGATGAACCCTGGTTCGACGCGCTCCCGGAACGCCTGGAGCAACAGCTCCCACTCGTAGGCGACGGTTACGAAGTAGTCCCGCTTCCAGCCCTGGGGAACCGTCACGGCCAGCTCCACGTAGTCGGGCCGGGTCTCGATGAAAGCGGGTTGGGTTTGCTCCAGCTCCGCGACGTCCTCGGTAATTCGCGGCGGCGGATCCCAGGCGAAGTGGGTGGATACGGCGAAGAAATGAAGAAGTCGCGGGTGCGGGTTCCGGCTCCAGTGGTTCGTGAACGCGTAGTCGAGGGCCCACTGGTCCGGCACGTGGCCGAACCCGTAGAAGCCGCCGTCGTAAGAGAAGTCCTGCCGGATGATGACTTCGTCGTAGCCGTAGAGGTCCTCCGCCCACGTGGCGCCGGGTTGCACGGCCAGCGTGTAATAGCCCTGGCGCTTCAGGTACGAGATCAGATGCGGATACCGGTGCGCCATGCGCTTCCAGGCCCAGTACATCGAGTGGCTGTCGATTCCCATGCCGCTCAATGCCGACGCCGTGCTCATCCAGGAGCCGCCGCCATGCACGGGGGCGGCGACGAAGCGCGTGAGCATCGGGAGCCGCAGCTCGTCCAGCGCTTGCCGCACCCGGCGCATCAGTCCCTGCCGCGCCACCCGGTAGCCGTCGTCGGCCCATAGCGCAGCGCCGTACGACTCGATCTCGAAGAGGAAGATGTCGGGGCGGCGCACGGGCGTCGTCGCGGCCAGATCGGCCGCGGCCTCGACCACGGCGTCGTCCAGGGCCCGCACGGTGGCCAGCACGTCCTGCGACCGCTGCCAGTTCTGGCGCATGTGCTTGGCCTGGAGCTGAACGACCGGGTCGTCCCTCGCGATGCCGAACCACGACAGCGACAGCACGCAGTAGGCGTTGACGACCACCCAACCGGCGACCACGCGTCGGGGTTCGAGGCCGGCGCCCCAGCGCCAGGCGGCATGCAGATGGCGGGCCGCCAGCATTCCGAGCCCGGCGCCGGCGCCCAGCATGCCGGCGAAGGCGAGGACGTCGGCCGGGCCCCAGGAGTCGCGGACGAAGATCCACGCGCTCTCGAGCAGGAGGACGTCGTCGAGTAGCGTGCCGGGCCGGTCGAACAGATAGTGGATGAAGCCGCTGTACGCCATGAACGCCAGCAGCACGACGTAGGCGCACCAGGCCAGCCTCACCAGCGTCGGCCGCCACTTGTCGCCGGCGAAGCGGGCCGAGAGAACGAGTGAAGAGAGAATGAGAATCCAGTCCGCGCTGACCCGGAAGATGTCCAGGTTGTGGCGTCGGACGAACAACTGCATGACGTACTCGTACGCGCTGCGTCCGATTCCCGGCCATCCCCAGTCGTAGTCGCCCCGCGGATGTCCCAGGGGAAAGAAGGGCCAGAAGTGGTTCTCGTCCGAAACGAGGAGATAGAGGGGGACGAAGAGCAGCAGATTGAGCGCCAGGAACCCGGCCGCGATCAGTACGCCTGTCGGGAGCCGCGGGTACAGCCACGAGGGCACGCGGAGCGTCAGGTGGATTTCAGGAATGGACGGCCTCCCGCAAGCTGCAGTCGAAGCTCACGACTATACATCGCGGCGGTGAATCGAAACGGACGACGCAGTGTCGGGATCCCGCTGGGTTTGACCCGCGGGTGCAGGCGGCCCGTCGCGGTTGCTTCTCGCTCAACTCGAGATGCCGTCCGCTTCGGCGAGCCGGGTGCCGGCGGGAGGCCCGCACACCGCCGTCCTCTTCATTCACTCTGCGCCGGGGCCTGCTCCCAGACGTACGGCCGCCCGGTCACGTGTCGCTCGAACCAGTCGAGCTCGACGTTCATCTTGAAGAGCTGGTGGCGGAGCTCGCGCCATCCGTGTCCCTCGCGCGGCGCGACGTAGAGGTGCGTGGGCACGTCGAGGCTCTTGAGCGCGCGGTGCATCTCGACCGACTGCGGCATCGGCACGCGCAGGTCGTCCTCGCCGACCAGGAAGATCGTCGGCGTGGTCACGTTCGACACGTGCTTCAGCGGCGAGTGCTCCCAGTAGAGGTCCGTCGGGGCATCGACCTGCCAGGGTGTGCCGCCGAACCACGGGGTGCGCTGGCTGCGGGTGTCGCTCTGCGCGTACATGGAGATCCAGTTGGCCGCGCCCGCTCCCGAGGCCGCCGCCTTGAAGCGGTTGGTGTAGGTGATCACCTTGTTCGTCATGTGACCGCCGCCGCTCCATCCCATCTTCGCCATCCGCTCGCCGTCGACCAGGCCGGCCGCGATCAGGTGGTCGGCGCCCGCCATCACGTCCAGGTGGGCGTTCTTGAAGTAGCCGCCGACCATGTCCCGCAGGAACGCGTCGCCGTAGCCGGTGCTGCCGCGATAGTTGGGCTGCAGCACGGCGTAGCCGAGCGCCGCCAGCACCTGGATGGAGTTGCGCGACGCCCCGAAACCGAACTTGTCGGAGGCCTGGGGACCTCCGTGGGTCTGGATGACCAGCGGATACCGCCGGCCTTCCTCGTAGTCGAGCGGGTAGAACAGCAGCCCTTCCACCGCGACGCCGTCCGCGCCGGCCCACTCCACCTTTCCTGCCGCGGCAGCCGGAAGTCGTCGCTCAGGTAGTCGAAGACGCGGGTCACGCGCGTCGGCGCCGCGCCGGCGCCGGTCTCCATCAGCCAGACGTCCCCGGGATTGTCGGGTTGCCGCAGGGTCAGGACGTGCCGCCCGGCCGTCGCCTGGAGCTGCCAGGACCCGATCGAGTGCCGGCCGTCGGTGAGTTGTTCGGCCTCGCCTGTCGCCGCATCCAGACGGAACAGCTCGCTGTGGACCCCCATGTTCACGATCGCGAAGACCGAATTGCCGTCGGCCGACCAGGCGGCGTCGCTGAGCTCGTAGGGCAGCTCCGGAGCCAGGACCCTCGCCGGACCCCCGCCGGCCGGGGCCAGGAAGACGTTGCCGTTGTAGTACTTCTCGAACCGCTCGTTCGAGCGCGACAGAAACAGCACCCGGGAGCCGTCCGGGGATACCTGCGCGCCCGCCTCCGGCACGTCGTTGGTGGTCAGCCGGAGCGGGTCGCTGCCGTCGGCGCCCATCACCCAGACCTCGCTCGCGTCGCGGTACTCGAGCACCGGATTCGGAGCGCGGTGCAGGGCGATCCGCGTGCCGTCGCGCGACAGGTCGTAGTCGACGATGGAGTAGTCGCCTGCGGTGACCCGCGCCGTCGCGCCGGTCGACACCGTCACCGTCCAGAGGTGACGGTGCTGGAAGTTCTCCTCGAAGGCGTAGACGTCGTCCTTCTCGGCCTCGCGGGCCTGCTCCTCCGCCGGCTTCTCGTCGGCGGCGAGAAAGTAGATGGCGCCGCCGTCCGGCGACCACGCGATGCTCGAGACCGCCGTCGGGTGATCGGTGAGCCGCCGCGCCTCGCCCCCCTGATTGTTCAGCAGGTGGATCTGCGTGGTGTCGGCCGTCCCTCGCGCGGTCAGGAATGCGATCAGGTCGCCGTCCGGTGACCAGCGGGGGCTCGTCTCCCCTTGCTCCCCCCGGGTCAGTTGCACGGTGTTGCCGCCGTCGGCGTCCGCCCGCCAGACATGGCTGATGGCCCGATTCGCCTCCCAGTCGGCCTCGGCGAGCACGTACAACACCTGGCGACCATCGGGAGAGAGCTGCGGATCGCTCAGGCGGGGCACCTCGAGCAGATCGACCAGCGTCATGGTTCGCCGTGCCTGTCCCTCCGCCGCGCCGCCGAGGATCAGGCACGCCACCGGCAACGCCGTGAGCATTCGCAGTCGCGTCATCTTGCACGTCCTTTCGGAACCACCGACCCCGCCGACCAACGGTGCCGACCCCGCGGCGCCGACGCATGCGGGCGAAGCCTGACGTCGCCGGCACGGTGCGCCGGCGAGTCCCGCCGGCCCGCGGCTTCGATCCTGTGTGATGATAGCTGCCAACCGAATGGGTTTCCTCGTTCAGGACATCCGCCTGGCGTTTCGCGTTCTGCTCGCGAACCGCGGGTTCGCCGCCGCGACCCTGCTGACGGTGGCCCTTGGCGTCGGGGGCACGGCCGCCGTCTTCTCGGTCGTCCATGGCGTGCTGCTGCGTCCGCTCCCCTACGACGAATCCGGGCGCCTGGTCCGGCTGTGGGAGGTGCATCCCGGCGCGAACGCGCCGTTCGGGGAGCCCGTGCTCAGCGCCCCGACGTACCGCGCCTGGTCCAGATCGTCCGATAGCCTGGAAGCGATCGGCAGCTACACCACCGGCGAGTTCGACGTGACGGGCGCGGGGGCCGCTCGGCGCGTGCGAGGCGTACAGGTCACGCCGTCGTTGTTCCGCGTGCTGCGGGCGACGCCCGTCGCCGGCCGCCTCTTCGATGACGCCGACGCGGAACGCGGCGCCGCCCCGGTCGTGGTCCTGGCTCACGCCACCTGGCAGGAACGCTTCGGCGGCGACCCGAACGTCATCGACAGGAGATTGACCCTCGATGGCGTCGACCATCGGATCGTCGGTGTCTTGCCTCCGAGGTTCTCGTTTCCGCGGCCCGTGGCGGGAGCGGGGGGCCGGAACGAGGTCGGACTCTATGCACCGTTCCGGGTGGCCGAGGCCGATCCGGAAGCCAGGGTGGTGGGAGTCGTCCGGGCCATCGCGCGGTTGGCCGATACGCCGACCGCGATTCAGGCCGAGGTGGAGGGGACGGCCCATGCACGGCGCGTCGGTCGTCCTTTCGCCGACCTGGTGTTCGGAGAAGGGGCGCCGGTGGAGGTTCGGGTCCGTTCGATGGTCGAACAGATGACCGCGAGCGTGCGCCCGGCGCTCCTGCTCCTCCTCGCCGGCGCGGGGCTGGTCCTGGCGATCGCCTGCGCCAACGTCACCAACCTGTTGCTCTCGCGCGTGAGCACTCGGGCTCGCGAGTTTGCGACTCGCGCGGCGCTCGGTGCGGAGCGCCGCCGTCTGCTGCAGCAGGTCGTTACCGAGAGCGTCGTGTTTTCGCTGGTCGGCGGAGTCCTGGGCCTGTTCGCGGGATGGGTGTTCATCACCGCGGTTCGATCGCTGGCTCCCGAGGACTTCCCGCGTCTCGAGGACGTTCGGGTCGATATGTGGTTTCTGGCCGCGGGCGGCGTCGTCGCGGTCTTCGTCGGTTCGGTCGCGGCGGTTCTCCCCGCGCTGCGGCAGACCGGCGTCGACCTCGTCAGTGCGATGCAGGTCGGCGGCATCCGCAGCATGGGCAATGCCGGTCGACGGTTGCGAGAGACGCTCGTCGTGGTCGAGGTCGCCCTGGCCATCGTCCTGCTCGTGGGGGGCGCGCTCTTCGCGCGCAGCTTCGTGAACCTCCTGCGTGTCGATGCCGGATTCGACGCCGCCAACGTGCTGGTCGCCGACATCCAGGTCCCGGAGGGAAGTCACCCGTCGCGGGCCGAGGAGCTCGCGGTCGCCGCGCTGGAGCGCCTTCGCGACCTGCCGCAAGTCGTGGCAGCCGGCGCCGGCAACATGACGCCCCATGGCAGTCGCCTCTACAGCTCGGGATTCCGGCTTCCCGGCATGACGACGCGCGACGGAGGGCCGCTGGTCGCGACGGCGTTGCAGTCGGTGATCACTCCAGGGTTCGCGGAGGCGCTGAACATGCGGCTGGTGGCGGGGCGCTTGCTGGCAATCGAGGACACGACCTCGCCGATCATCGCCATGCTGGTCAACGAGGCGTTCGTCAACGCGTACTTCGACGATGGTCGGCCAGCCGTCGGGCGACGGTTTTCTGGGATGTTCGCGGGCATGCTGGGGAGAGACGACGCGGTCGTCGAGGTGGTCGGGGTGGTCGAGGACGTGCTGCTGCGGAGTCCGGACCAGGCGCCCCAACCGCAGATCCATGTGCCGTCCGGGGTGGGATTCGGCATGCGCCATGCCACGCTCGTCCTCAGGACCGACGGCTCGCCGGCAACGTCGGCGCCGTTGTTGGCCGGCATCGTCCAGCAGCTCGATCCCTTCGCCACTCTCGGGCAAACGGGACCGTTGACCGACAGGGTCGCCACCGCCGTCGAGCGACCACGTTTCGCGGCGTTCGTCGTCGGGGCGTTCGCGGCGCTCGCCCTGTCGCTCGCCATCGCCGGCCTCTACGGCGTTCTTTCTTTCGGCGTCAATCAGCGGCGGCGCGAAATCGGCGTACGGGCGGCGCTGGGAGCCACGCCGGGCGACCTCGTCTCGATGGTTCTCAAGCAAGGGATGACCGTAACGGCGATTGGCCTGTCCATCGGCCTGGGAGGCTCGCTCGTCGCGTCCCGGGCGGTGGCCGGCGTCCTGTTCGGGGTCGAACCGCTCGACGGCGCGGCGTTCATTATGCCCTCCGCGGTCGTGCTCGCCGTAGCCGCCGCCGCCTGCTACCTGCCGGGACGGCGCGCCGCGGCCATCGCACCCGCGGAGGCCCTGGTCTCGGAATAAGTGGTCATGCGATGCGCCGAAGGTGTCAGGAGGATGCGATGCTGAAGTGGAAGCTGATCGCGGCACTTGGTCTCTCGTGCGGGATAGCCGGCGTCGGCTGGGGCGTCGCCCAGCAGCCGCGCGAGCCCGGCTTCTTCGAGCTGCGCATCTACACGACGCTGCCGGGGAAGCGGGATGCGCTCGCGGCGCGTTTCGGGGACTACACCACCGGGATCTACGAGCGGCACGGGATACGCAACATCGGCTACTGGCTCGCGGCCTCCGGCGATGACGCCGACCGCACGTTCGTGTACATGCGGGGCTACCCCTCACGGCGCGCGCGAGACGAGCGACTCCCCGCAGCGCACGCCGATCCGGAGTTCCTCGAGGTCGTGAGCGCGGCGGAGCGCAACCCCGACACCAGGCTGATCGAGTCGGTACAGTCCCTGGACCTCGTCCCGACGCAATACTCGGCCACGAGATGGTGAGGCCGCCCGGACTCTGACCGGCAGCGCCGCCGAACTGCTTGGGATGGCCGCGCCGTCGCGCTGGATCTCGTCGAACTCCCAGGCATGAGGCCTGACCGGTCCATCCGCGCGTGACGGGCCTCCCGGCGGCGAATCCTGAGCGGCACACAACGAGGAGCCAGTGACCATGGCCCTGAGGGCGAAGACGCGAGACGGTGTCACAATCCTGCGCGACCGCTACATCGGGAACGATCCCGAACGGCTGGCGCAGCTCCATGAGGAACGGGTGAGTGCGGACGTGGCGCAGTTGATCTGCGACGCACGAACAAGTGCGGGCCTGTCGCAGAAAGAACTGGCGGCGCTCATCGGCACGACGCAGTCCGTGATCAGCAGGCTGGAGGATTCAGACTACGGTGGAAGGTCCCTCACGATGCTGGAGCGCATCGCGCGAGCACTAGGGAAGAAGTTGACCGTCACGATGACGGATTTCGGGAAAGCCGGAAGGCGCGAGGCTTTCGTCGGCTTCGATTCGGCATGGGGTGACCAGGTACCTGGCGCCATTTCGTGGGTGACCTTTGTGGACGGTCGTTTCGAAGCATTCGGCCCGCCGGAACTTGTCCATTTCGACGACGCGGCTCGAATCGTCGCAGAACGTCGGGCGGATGCAGACTACGTGCTGGTCGCGCTGGATCAGCCGGCGCTGGTGCCCAACCGGGCGGGCATGCGGCCCGTTGAGCGGGTCGCGGCTTCGCTGGTTTCCAAGTTGGGCGGGGGCGTGCAACCCGCCAACCGCCAGAAGATATCCCTGTTCGGTTCGGATGCGCCCGTCTGGCGGTTCCTGGACCGACTCGACGTTTCGCAGAACCCGCCGGCGGCCCGAACGGCAAGAGACGGGTTGCACTTGATCGAGGTCTTTCCCGCGCTTGCTTTACCCGCTCTGGATGCAGGTATTCTGAAGCGTAGACGCGCAGCGTTCTACAACCCGGAGAACGAGAAGGGCTTTTCACTTGACGACTGGCGTCTGGTCGCCACAGCGGTTCAGCGCCATGCTGACGCACTGGGCCTCCCGCCATTGTCCCGGTGGGCGAGCCAGTACGCGGTGCTCGACTCGCCGAAGAAGCACCACCAGGACCGTCTTGACGCGGCAATCTGTCTGCTCGTCGCCCTGCAGTGGAGACGAAGTTCACGCGACGAGATGGCAGTCATAGGAGATCGGCGAGGCTACATGGTCACGCCCATTTCGCCGGAAGGAAGGACGCTCCTTCAACGCGCCGCCGCCAACCAGAGAGTCCCCATCGATATCGAATGGCCGGAGGACGCACACCATCGGACCGCGGACTCCGGGTCGAGCGAGGGGACAGGTCACCGAACGACCGATTCCCGGTCCAAGTCACGACTGCCGGCGCAGCAGGCAAAATATCGTTGCCCGATTCGGGGATGTACGAAGGTCTTCCACGGATCGCGGGGTGGCTGGGACGCGCACGTAGCCTCGCACCGCATCCATCCTGATTGGCACCCGGACGTTACCGATGGAAAAGAACGGAAGGAACGCTTCCGGGCCGAGTATCCCGACTGGTGATCTTCTATTGTAGCGACCGATCAAATCGGTTGGCGAAAGTAGTAGCAGAGCCCGTCCGGCGCGACCACGAAGAAGACCTGGTACTTTCGGCCGTCGCGCTCGTCCACACGCCAGTTGGCGGTCTTGACGCCGTTGGCCTGCAACTCGTCGCGGGCTCGGTGAATGTCGGTCACCAGAATGGCGGCCCCCTCCTGGCTCGGGTCGCCCCCGTTGACGGCGAAGCCGATGCGGACGCCGTCACGCTCCAAGATGACGGTCGGGCGGGGTGCCGTCCGCCGCTCCACCTCGATGAGGCCGAAGCGGTCGGCGTACCATTCCGCCGCCCGATCGATATCCTCGACGGGCAACGCCAGGACATCGTCGGCAAACGGATACGCCGCTTCGTAGAGTCTGGACGAAGCCACGTCGTCAGCCATCGGCGACCGGTCGTGACGGCGCGGCCTCTCCTCGGTGTGCTTCCTACACGCCCGCCAGCAGCGGCAGGCGCCCGGTGCTGTCGCCGAACTGCTCCACGCGCACGCCGAAC
>WTGR01000033.1 GCA_011523485.1 Acidobacteriota bacterium | reverse complement strand
TGCAGGAGATCCAGGACGGCACCTACGCCCGCAAGTGGATCGACGAGGACAAGGCAGGGCGGCCCTGGTTCATGGCGCAACGGCGGCAGGAGCAGGCGCACCAGATCGAGAAGGTCGGGTCCGAGCTGCGCGCGATGATGCCGTTCCTCGACGCGGTGACGCTGAAAGAGGACGTGTAGAACCAGTCGGATCTCTGGGCGGCACGGGCAGGCGTGCGGCAGCGGACCGGAACCATTACGCTGTGCCGACTTACAAGGGCAACAAGGGCAATCTCCTTCAGCACTGGGTGCTATGCGAGCTGGTGAGCGCTGCCCGCGAGCACGTGTCCCGCCTTCAATTCATCGATGCCCATGCGATGGCGCCGATGGCGGAGAAAGAAGAGCCCGAGTGCAAAGACAGTGTGTTCGAGTCGGTGCGCGCTCATCTACCAGGGCAGGGATCGCTGTACGAGAAAACGTGGCGGAGCCTCGAGCAGGGTGACGCGACGTATCCGAACTCTGCGAATTTCGTGAAGAAACTCTGGTCCGGCCGTGTCGTGGCGATGCTCTTGTGCGAGAAGGACGAGCGAACCGTCGAGGACCTGGGGCGTTGGGCACGTGCGATCCCAGATGTCGAAATCGCACGCGGTGACTGGAGGTGCAGATTCGTAGACGGTCTGTCGATGTCCGAGAGCTTGCGGGACCTGACCTTTGTGTCGTTCGATCCGTACCTGATTTCCCGACATTGCAGCGTGAATAATCCCTGCAAGGGAAACATGTATCCGGAAGACCTGTATCTGGTGGCCAAGGCGATGAAGAAGATACAGACTCCCGTGATGATACAACTGTCGACCTATACGGCGAACGGTAACAACAGTCAGCCGGATGTCGAGCAGTGCATCCGCGACAGGCTCGTCGATAGAGACGGAGGCGGTATCGAGCAGATCGCTACCGTCACGGCCGGCGGCGACATGATGTCGGTCGTTCTCGCTCGCCGGGTAGAGTGGGCAGGGGAGTTGACGTCGTTGAACGAACGATTCCAACGTTGGCGGAAGAACATCACGCGGCTTCGCTCGACTACTTCAGCTTGAGCAGCGGATAGTCGGGGTATCGCGGAGTCAGCGTCCGGTTCGTGCAGTCGGCGATCAGATCGAGGGTTTCGAGGACGACCTGGCCGATCAAGGGTTCGCTCAGGGGCGGGCCCACGACACAATCCATGCTCATGGAACGGTTGCCAATTCGGACCGTCACGGGACCCGCCAGCGGCCGTTCCTCCCTGCGTTCGTCGGCGTACGTGACGAATGCGGTACCCCGTTGCTCCAGGCCGAGGCGTTCCACCACGTTCTGTGGCAGAACCAGCGTGACGGCCCCCGTATCGACGATGGCGTCGATGGTCGAACGACGGATGTCGGATTCCTGGCCGTATCCCCGCCGGAAATGATCTCGGTCGCCGGGATTCTCCAGTGTGACGTCGGCGTGTATCTCTCCCATGGCTCGCTTTCCGTTTGGTCGCAAGTAGACAACGATAGCACCGGCGGACTCCGGGGGCGAGGGTTGAAGTCAAGACGCCGGTGGTGTTCGGAAGCGGTCGAGCCTGCAAATGGGGCGTTCGACCGTGGCCGAGACACCGACTTCCGGCGTAGCCGCTCGCGTGGCTGTCTCCGGGGGCCCGCGCCACGACCATGAAATCTCGACTATTGCCATCGAGATTTCATGGTAGTTTCACGTCATGATCGAGCGGGTCGGCCATGTGCGCACCATCCGCCAACGGCTCCGGGCGTTCCCCGTCGTCGCCATCCTGGGGCCGCGGCAGATCGGCAAGACGACGCTGGCGCGGCAGGTGACCGAAGCGCACCCGGGTCCTGCACATCACCTGGATCTGGAGCATCCCGCGGATCTCAACCGATTGCTCGACGACCCGCTACTCGTCCTGGAAGGGCTGCGTGGCCTGGTCGTGATCGACGAGGTGCAACGCCGCCCCGATCTGTTCCCGGTCCTGCGGGTGCTGGCGGACCGGCGGCCGCGGCCGGCGCGTTTCCTGGTGCTCGGCAGCGCTTCGCCGGACCTGATCCGCCAGTCGTCGGAATCGCTCGCCGGGCGCATCCACTACCACAGCCTGGGCGGGCTGAGTCTGGACGAGATCGGCACCGGCAGTCTCGACCGGCGCTGGCTGCGGGGCGGCTTTCCCGAAGCATGGCTCGCGCGCTCGCACGCCGCGGCGTTCCTCTGGCTCGAGAACTTCGTGCGGACGTTCCTCGAGCGCGACCTGCCGGCGCTCGGCGTGCGCGTGCCGGGGCCGACGCTGCGTCGCTTCTGGACAATGCTGGCCCACTGGCACGCGCAGATCTGGAACTCGTCGGAGTTCGCGCGATCGTTCGGCGTCTCGGACGGCGCGGTGCGCCGCTATCTCGATCTGTTGACCGGCGCGCTGGTGGTGCGTCAACTGCAACCCTGGCACGCGAACATAGCCAAGCGGCAGGTCCGGGCCCCGAAGATCTATCTTCGCGATACGGGGTTGCTGCATGGCCTGCTCGGCATCGGCGACATGCGGTCCCTGAATACACATCCCAAGTCCGGCGCGTCCTGGGAGGGATTCGTGCTGGAGACGATCATCGACCGGCTGGGTCTGCAGGACGATCAGGTGCACTTCTGGGCGGCGCACAGTGGCGCCGAACTGGATATGTTCATTACCCGCGGGCGCCGGCGGATCGGTATCGAGATCAAGCGTACGACCACGCCGAAGGTCACCCGATCGATGCGCTCGGCGCTCGACGATCTCGATCTCTCCGAGGCGATCGTCGTCCACGCCGGCCGCGACTCCTGCCGGCTGGCCGCCAGGGTTCGGGCGGTGGCCGCGACTCGGTTGGATACCGATCTGCGGATCTGACTGGCGCTCAGGTGGGGTCCACCCGCAACGTGCGGCGGAGCGCGGAGAAATCGAACGGGAGGCCCGGGGAGTGGTTCTCCCTGTGCTCCATCTGCTTCAGCAGGAGTTCGAGTTCGGCCCGTCCGGCCGCGGTGCGCGCCGCATCGCGGGGTGTCCGCCCGTGCAGCGCCGGTAGCGGCTGGTCGAGCCAGCGGGCGTAGTGGCGTGTCTTGAATTCCGCGACTGCCTCGGCCTCGCGCGAGCCGGGAACCGGGGGCGCCGGAGGTTCCTTGCGGTCCTTCAGCAGCGTCTGCGGGTCGGTCTGCTCGCGCGCGCGATGGCGTATCCGCGTGCCGCACGCTCTCTCGATGCGGGCGCGCAGGGCATCGGCGCGGGCCAGCGAGTTGGTTTCCAGTCGGAGCGCCGCCGGTTCGATGCGCACGTGGCCGATGACGGTCTCTTCGCCGTCCGGATGCGGCGGGTCGTGCGGTCGCAGGAACGCGTACTCGGTCCCGTCGTCGATGGTCCCGTCCCGGTCGGCGCCGTCGAGCGCGGCGATGCGGGCCTCGACCGCCGGGGCGGTGCCGGGCGTCACGTCGAAGTGGTCCGTCGTGGGCAGCAGCGGGTCACCGTCCTGGTTGCAGAACTGCGGCGGCCCGGCGCTCTTCGCGTCGCCGGCTTGCACGGAATCTTCCCAGTGCCGAATCAGGTGGCTGCCGAAAGCGGGGTCCCGCAGGCGATCGAGGGGGACGGCTCCCCGCCGGCGCAGCAGTCGGCCTCTGGCGGACCGCACCACTTCGGCGGCGCCGAACGGCGGCAGAGCACGCGGGTGCATGCCGCACAGGAGCGAGATCCCCTCGTGGTCGACGATGCGGGCGAGCACCGCGTCGCGGGGGACGAGGCTCCGCGAGCCGCGTCTCTCCTGTACGGTCCGCTGCTCGTCAGACAGCAGGTCGCGCAGCGTCACCGTCCTGCCCGGATCGACCGCGAGCACCTCCCATACCGACAGCCAGGCGGCGCGCTGCGCGTTCATCCAGGCGCGTTCGTCCGGCGTGCAGCGGCTGCCGTGCCTGTCGAGATACGCCTCGGCGACCGTCCGGCCGTCCACCTCGAAGTTGTAGACCGACCAGGGGGCCGCGAGCGAGACGGCTCCGAGCAGGCGGTCGAAGTCGTTCGCGAAGGCGGTCCACGCGTCGCCGAACTCCCGCATCGCGAACCGGGTGAGACGGGCGACCAGCCGTTCGTCCGACTCGTGTACAGGCCGGGTGGGCTGTCGCTCGGCGTGTGCGGCCTCGTCGGCCGGCAGGCAGCACTTCTTGTACTTGCGCCCGCTGCCGCACGGACAAGGGGCGTTGCGGGCGACCCGTGGTCGAAACGGCGCGGGCGCGGCCGCCGGCGGTTCGGGGTCGAGTGCGACGTCGAACTCCATGTCCGCGTCCGCGTCGTCCAGCGGATCCGAAGCATCGAAATCCGAGTCTCCCTCATGGGGTACGGTGAACCGGACCTCCAGGTCTTCCACATCGAAGTACGACTCGCACGTCGGCGTGAACGTGTCCGAGGAGAACATCGCCGCGTGCTTGCGAATGAACGTGCCGAGCGACCGGGCGCAGGCGGCGACGATGGCGACGTCCCGCTCGACGAGCGGGCGCAGCACGCCGTCGGGGTCGCGGCGTTCGACCACCGGGTAGGCGTTCGGGCCTGCCACCGGCCAGCCGTGCTTCATCGCCTCGCGGCGCATCGACGGGGGCAGATCCGCGGCCCCTTCGTACACGAGCGCCAGCCAGCCGGAACCGAGGTCTATCGGTCCGTCCTCGAGGTCGCCGGCCGCGTCCACGAACACTTCGAAGTCGATGAGCGACGGGAAGATCAGTACGCCGTTCCTGCCCGTCGTCTGACCGAGGATCGACAGGCAGGCGCCCTCGACGTCCAGCGCCGCGACGTCCATCCGCAGCACCTGCGTGTCGGCCGCGATCGACCAGGGGGCCGTCGCAAACAGTCCGCGTGCGGCCGTGAACAGCCGTTCGACCGCGGCCGGCGACACGCGGCCGTCGGCGAGGTAGCTCTCGTCCACGTCGCCCGGCGGCATCGACTCGACCATGTGCTCGAGCACGTCGTCCATCTCGGGTATGGGAGCGACCGTGACGGGGATGGCGCCGCCGATCTCGGCGCGGACCTCGTCGGCGGAGAGGGGGTCATCCACTCGGATGGCGTCGGGCCGGCGCGGCCGCCCGACGAGGGGGGCCGTCAACGCCTTGCGCAGCACGCGGCCGACGGCGCCGTCGAGGTCCTCGGGCATGACCATGGCCCGGCCGACGACGCGACCCTCCGGCAGCTCGAGCCAGACAACGACCCTGGGACGGTAGGGTTCCTCGCGATCTAGTAGATAGAAGGGGGGCGCGAGAACGCCGGCGATCCACTCTCGACGCCCGGGAGCCGCACTGACGTTGCGCTGCCGTCGCGGCCGGTCGCGCCGGCGCTTCACGGGTCGAGCCCGTCCTTCATGGTTCGTTCGGCTACTTCAGGGCGCTAACGGGTAGCCACGTAATAGATGACGTAGAACCACGACAGGACGCCGTGGACGGTTGCCCACAGGACGGACTCGTACAGTGACCACGAGATCGTGATCGCCAATGCGCTGCCGAAACCCCAGAATCCGATCCCGGCGTTCGTCGCGTTCTTGTCCGCCATCTGAAATGCTCGCGGGCAGATCGATGATAGCGTGGTTTCGGCCGGCCGCGGCAGAGCGGCGAGGTTTCCGAGCCGTTGCGCCCTACCCGCCGTCGAGCGCCAACTGAATCCGAAGCGCCCGATTGAGATCCGCGGTTTCGTCGGGGGTCAGGCGTCCGATTGTCTGGCCGATGCGATTCCGCGACACGGTGTGAATCTGGTTGGCCACGGCCCGCGACGGTCTGGCGAGCCCACTGTTGCGCGACCCGCAACGTGACTCGTAGGGCCGCAGTTCCCGGTCGGGCAGGGTCGTGACCGGTACGACCTGAACGACGGCATCGAAGCGGCAGGCGACGTCGTTCGAGACCACGATAGCCGGCCGTGTCTTGCGGATCTCCCGTCCTTCCGTGGGATCGAAGCGCACGCTCAGGACGATCCCCCGTTCCAGCGGCGGGCTCATTCGGACACCTCGGCGTCGGCGCTCTCCCATTCCCGGTTGATCCGCTCGGCCTCCGCGCAATCCGCCCGGTACGCCTCTTCGAGGCGACGGGCCAGATCGCGGGCCCGGTACGCCCGGATCGCCTCGCAGACCAGGGCGCTGGCGTTGGAGGTCGATCGGAGGTACTGCGCGATGTCGGTCGGTACCGATATGGTCACCCGCGTTCTGGTCGCAGACGTCCTGGTTGGTGGCATCGGCTTCTCCCGTGGGCTTCCGTGGTGCGATCAGCTTCTAGTC
Organism: Acidobacteriota bacterium; assembly: GCA_011523485.1. The sequence continues at coordinate 4,193 of WTGR01000033.1, read as the reverse complement.
GTACGTATTGTATGACGCATTCGTACGAGCATGGACGTTGGAATCCGAGGATGACAATCGCCGCTTTCAGCCGCAGTGCGGCGGCTTGGCCGCGCGTCGGAAGGGCTTCGCGATAGGCGCTACGACCGTGCGCGACGCGCCGGAGGCGCTCCCGGGTCACCGGTGGCGGCTGCCGCGTTCACGGCATCTCGTCGTCGCGCCAGGGGGTGCGGGACGGCTCGCCGCGCTCGTACAGCCGGAGGTTCCCGGCCATCAACTGCACGAGGTCGTTGCGGCCCGCCTGCGCGGCCATCGAGATAACCTCGCGCTGCCACGACGCGGCCTCGGCGTAGCGTCCGACCTCGGCGAGCGCCATCGCCATGGCTTCGCCCAGATCGAAGGTCCGCTCCTGCGCGAGCAGCTCCTGCACCAGCGCCAGCGCCCGCTGCCCGTCCCGGGTGCGCGCGTCGGGCGCGGCGGCCAGCAGGCGGGCGAGCGCCTTGCGGAACATCGCCTGGTCGGGATGGCTCGTGATCCCTGCCTCCAGTCGGTCCCGAGCTTCCTGGTAACGCCCGAGGAGGACGAGCGTCATCGCGTATCCGAACCGGGCCTCGGGACCTCGAGCATCGGCGGCGATCACCTGGTCGTACTCGGCGAGAGCTTCGTTCGGCCGTCCCATCCGCCGCAAGAGGCGAGCCAGCCGGACGCGGGCCTCGACGTAGCTCGGTTCGTGCCGCACCGCGGTCGAGAACCGGTGGAGCGCCTCGTCGAAACGGCCGTTTCCCTCCAGGAGCAGCCCGAGGCTGTAGTGCGCCTGGGCGTAGTTCGGCGCTACCCGCAGGGCCGCTTCGAACTGCGCCCGGCCCTCGCGCGCGTTGCCCGACATGAACAGCGCCGTCCCCAGCCGGTGCCGTAGCGCGGGGTTCTCGGGCGCCAGCTCGATGCCCCGGCGGAAGGCCGCCGCCGCGGCTTCCCAGTCTCCGCCGGCGAGCGCCTGAATCCCCTCGCGCTCGTAGGCGCTCGGACTCTGCAGAGAGTCCCGCATGGCCTGCATCAACGGGTCGGGCCGCCGAACCTGGCCGCTGTCCCGCTGCCGCAGGTGCACTTCGGCCCGCTCCAGTTCGCCGAGGCCGCGATAGGCCATCGCTAGCGGATAGTGGATGTCGGCGGCCCCCGGATCCACCGCCAGGGCTGCTTCCAGATGCTCCACGGCCTGCAGGTAGTCCTGTCGCATCACGGCCGCCCGTCCCAGGCCGACCCGCGCCCAGACCGAGTCGGGCCGTAGCGCCAGCGCCTGCGCCAACAGCGGTTCGGCCGCCGCGGGCCGGCCCTGCTCCAGGTGGACCTCGCCGAGCGAGATCAGTGTCGGGACGTCGTCCGGCCGCAGCGCGAGGGCCTGCTCGAGGGCCGCCGCGGCCTCGGCGAAGGCGCCGCGGGTCGTGTAGAGGTGCCCGAGATAGTACGGCCAGCGTCTGTCGTCCGGCGCCAGCACCTGCGCGTTGCGGTAGAAGGGCTCGGGCGCGTCGACGTAGCGTGCCGCCATCAGCACGGTGCCCATCGCGCCGTACGCTTCGCTCAACGCGCCGGTCTCGTCCGCGCGCTCGATGGCCGCCGTCAGCGCCGCGTAGCGCTCGCGGATCTGCTCCCGCACGGCGGGAGTCATGTCCGAGAGATCGGGCAGCGGGGTGGGCCGCAGCGCCTCGGCGCCGGGTAGGTCGGGTGGCGTCGTCCCCGACGCGGCCGGCGCACGCGGGTCGGCGGTGCAGCCGGCCAGCGCGGCGGCCAGCGCCCCCGCCAGCAGCCCGTGGCGGGCCGCCGGGTGCCGCCGAGAGCGATGTCGCCTCACTGTCCGCTCCCCTGCGGTCAGCGTCGTCCGCCTCACTGCCCGGTCCCTTCCGTCAGCGTCGTCCAGCGATCGAGGGGCACGTCCGTCCACTCCTCCACCCGCCCGCCGGGCCAGTGCACGCGGATGCGCGAGACCTCCGTCGCATCGCCCAGCCCCACGTGCACGCGCGGGTCGTTGGCCGACCCGTAGCTGCCGTCCGCGCGCGCACGCCGCCACAAGGTCGTTCCACCGCTCGTCGCGACCTCGACGCGCGCGCCCAGCATGTCGCGCGGGACCTCGGCGCCCCCCACCAGCCGCAGCCCCAGCCAGTGGTGCGCGCTCTCCATCTGGTTGACGAGCAGGCGGACCCGTCCGCTGTCGTTGCCGACCAGCACGTCCATGTCCCCGTCGTTGTCCACGTCGCCGAAGGCGGCCCCGCGCCCCACCTCGGACATCGCGAACGTCGCGCCGGCCCGGCCGGTAACCTCCTCGAACCGACCGTCGCCGAGGTTGCGGAACAGTTGCCGCGCCTGATCGTACGGGAACGGCTCGTCCGCGCGCTCCTCGGTGCGGCTCACCCTGCCGTTGACGGTCAGGACGTCGAGCCAGCCGTCGTTGTCGAAGTCGAGCCAAGCGGCCCCGAAGCCGGTCGCCGCCAGGCTCGGCGGACCGAGGCCGGACAGGGCGCTCCGGTCCTCGAACATGCCGTTGCCGTCGTTGACGTAGAGCGTGTTGGTCTCGGTCGTCAGATGCGTCATGAACAGGTCTTCGTCCCCGTCGTTGTCGAAGTCGCCGGCGTCGACGCCCATGCTCCCCTCGGCGGCGCCGTTCCCGTTCAGGGCGGCGCCCGACACCAGTCCGGCGTCGGCCAGCGTCCCGTCCCGCCGGTTCATCCAGAGCTGGTTCTCCTCGCCGTCGTTGGCCACGTAGATGTCCGGCCACCCGTCGCCGTCGAAGTCGGCGGTCGCCACCCCGAGGGCCGGCCCGAACGTCGCGCTCGCCAGGGCGGTGGCGGTGACGTCGGCGAAGCTGCCGTCGCCCCGGTTCCGAAAGAGCCGGTCGGGCTGGGCCCGATACACCTGCGGAACGCAGTAGCCGACCCGCCCCGTGTCGCTGGGGCACTCCTGGTCCGCCTCGATGGCGTAGTCGACGTAGTTCCCGACGTAGAGATCGAGCCATCCGTCGCGGTCGTAGTCGACGAACGCGGCCGACACGCCCCAGCCGGGATCGTCGAGACCGCTCTGCCGCGAGACGTCGCTGAACGTGCCGTCCCCGTTGTTGCGGAACAACTGGTTCGGGCCCAGATTCGTCAAGTAGAGATCGACCCGGCCGTCGTTGTCGACGTCCCCCGCGGTCACCCCCATCCCGTACCCGCGCGCATCGATCGCGCTTTCTTCCGTGACGTCGGTGAATCGTAGCGTGCGCGTCCCGTCCGGCTGCACCGTCAGATCGTTGCGGTACAGGCGGCCGGTGAGCGGGAGCGATCCCGGCGGCGGGAACAGGGCCTCGTCGACCGTTCCCGTGCCGAGCAACTGTCCTTGCACGAGGTAGACGTCGAGGTCGCCGTCGTTGTCGATGTCCAGCAACCCGACGCCGGGCGGCATGATCTCGGGAAAGTAGAACTCCCCGGACATGCCGTTGAAGTGCACGAAGTGGAGGCCGGCGTCCTCCGCGACGTCGGTGAACCACCCGGACCCGTCGTCCGGCCCGGTCCCGGGGGAACGACCCGCCGCCGTTCGATCCCCGCCACCATCCGATCCACCGGCCGCACCGTCGTTCGCCGTGTCGCCGCCGCAACCCGGGAGCAGGGCCAGCGTCACGAAAGCGGCCAGAAGCCCGTGGTCGAATCCCGTGCGGATCCTGCCACGGGCTCCTGAAGCCCCACTGCGCATGCGGAGGATGGTCGCGTACCTCCCTCTAGAATTCCAGCGAGCCGCCGACGTGAATCAGCCGGCCCGCGAGAATCGAATCCACCTCGTTGTTCTGCAGCGACGCCGGCACGAGCCAGCGGGAACCGAACCGCTCGTTGACCCCCAGTACCTGGTTGCCGTTGAACATGTTGTAGATGTCGAGATTGAACGTCACCCGGGCCCCGCCGGCGTCCACGGCCTTCGAGAACCGCAGGTCGAGCACGTTGCGCCGGTCCAGGAACTGGGTATACGGCGCGATCAGCGGCACGGCCGCCGTCGAGGTGCACTCCGTCCGCGTGCCGCACGCCGCCAGGTTCCGCCCGAGCGATGGTGCGATCAGGTCGTTGGGCACGCGCCAGTCCGCGTCGATCGGTCTCCCGGCGACGGTCCGGAACGAGCCGCTGAACGAGATGTCGTAAGGTAGCGGGTAGCTGCCGAACATCTTGAAGTTGTGGTGCGCGCTGAACGGGATCCGGGTG
>WTGR01000797.1 GCA_011523485.1 Acidobacteriota bacterium | reverse complement strand
GCCGCCGCCCGGCATCGAGGGCCTGGAGCCGGATACGCGGGGCACCACGACGATTCGGGAGCTGTTGACGGCGCATCGTGCGAACCCCGTCTGCGCGAGCTGTCACCGGCGGATCGATCCACCGGGATTCGCCCTGGAGTCTTTCGATCCGATTGGCGGGTTCCGGACGAGCTACCGGGCTTCCGGCGGCGAGACGACGTTCGGCGACTTCTCGGTGCCCCTGCCGTACGTGGACGGCCCGGAGGTAGACGCGAGCGGCGTCACCCCGGCGGGGGAGGTCTTCGCCGGCATCGAGGACTACAAGCGCCTCATGTTGGCGAACGACGTCGAGCAGGTGGCCCGGCATCTGGCGTCGCAGTTCCTGGTCTATGCCACCGGCGCCGAGATCGAGTTCGCGGACCGCGACACGGTGGAGCGGGTCGTGGCGCGGATCGGCGACGACGGTTATCCCATCAGAACCATGATTCACGAGGTCGTGCAGAGCGATCTCTCAGGAGCCGCTAGTCATGACGCTGACCCGACCCCTCGACCGACGCACGTTCCTGCGGGCCTCCGGCGTGGCGCTGGGGCTCCCGCTGCTCGAATCGATGGCGCCGGCGCTGGCCCGTGCCGCGCCGGTCGAGGCGCCGCGGCGGATGGTTACCATCTGCAGCACCCTGGGGCTCTATTCGTCGTCGTGGTTCCCGCGGACCGCCGGCGCGGCCTACGAGGCGACGGAGTATCTGCGTCTCATCGACGAGCACCGCTCGCGGTACACCCTGTTATCCGGCTTCTCGCACGAGGAGCAGAGCGGCCGCCAGCCGCACAACTCCGAGATCACCTGGCTGACCGCGGCGCGGCGTCCCGGGCTCGACGGCTTCCGCAACACGGTGTCGCTCGACCAGGCGGCGGCGAACCACCTGGGCTACGTGACCCGCTTCCCGTCGGTGGTGCTCGGGACGCTGAGCCCGCAGAGCCAGTCCTTCACCACCAGCGGCGCGATGGTGCCGGCCGAGACCAGCCCCGCCAACCTGTTCAAGAAGCTGTTCCTGCAGGGCACGCCGGAGGAGGTCGAGCGCGAGGCGCAGAGCCTCAACGACGGCGGCAGCATCCTCGATCGCCTGAAGTCGCAGACCGCGACGCTGCGCCGGCGCGTCAGCGCGGCCGACCAGCGCAAGCTGGACGCCTATTTCGACGCGGTGCGGGCGGCCGAGCAGGAGCTCACCGAGGTGCAGGCGTGGCTCGACCGGCCGAAACCGGCGGTCGACCAGGAGCCGCCGACCGACATCCCGGACCCCGCCGACCTCATCGGCCGCATCCGGCTGCAGTTGCGCATGATTCCGTTGATCATCGAGACGGATTCGTCGCGCGTGGTCAGCATGATGATCCACGACCACGGCGCCGTGCCGCAGGTTCAGGGCGTGAGCGTCGACCAGCACAACCTGTCGCACCACGGTCAGGACGAGACGAAGATCGCGCAGTTGAAGCGGGTCGAGACCGAGATCGTCCGGACCTTCGGCGACCTGCTGACCGACCTGCAGGCGCGCGGCGACGCCAGCGGCTCGCTGCTCGACAAGACGGCGGTCCTGTTCGGCAGCAACCTCGGCAACGCCAACGCGCATACGCCGGTCGACCTGCCGATCCTGCTCGCCGGGGGCGGCTTCGCCCACGGGCGGCACATCGTGCACGAGGGCGAGCACAACGCCCCGCTGTGCAACCTGTTCGTGACGCTGCTGCAGGGCCTGGGGGTGGAGACCGACGCGTTCGGCCAGAGCACCGGGACCCTCACCTGGTCGTGACGGCCGGACGTGGCTTGCCCGCGTAGCCGGCGGCGGACACGGTCCAGACTTCGCCGCGGGTCACGCCGATCCACGGTCCGAAATCGCGTCGATGAACGCTTGATCGTCCTGTTCCTGCGCGCTCCCGGCCACGGCGCCGGACTGGCGGCGAGCCTCGGCGCGAAAGGCCGCGGTCCTGGTGTCGGGCACCCAGAACTGGACCGGCCGAAAGCCGCTGGCGCGCATCCGTTCGCGATCGGCTCGCGCCTTCTCGCGCGAGTCGAGACGTGCTGCCGTACGAGCGGGCATGGTGGTTGCTCCCCGGTTACATGTAACCTAGGCGACCCACCGCCGGAACGCAAGGCGTTGACGTACGCGTACATTCTAGGAATGATCATGTACGGTGACTGTGACGATCACCCGGCTGCGGCGCAACCTGTTCGACCTGGTCGATAGAGCCAGCCGAGGCGAGCCCATCATCATCGTCAGGAACGGCACGGAAGTAGCGCGGCTTCTGCCGGCCGGGCATCCGGACTGGCGCGGGCGCATGACGATCACGCCCCGTCTGCGGGTGGCTGATGACGAAGCGTTTCTGCCGCTGGATGATTGGGATGGATACGTGTGACGAGGTTTCTGCTCGATACCCACGCCATCATCCACTGGCAGATCGGCGCGGCGATGCCGCCGGCGCTCGCCGGTGAGCTGGACGTGGCGAGCCGGTCGGGACGCGTGCTCGTATCGACTGCCGCCTTTT
>WTGR01000007.1 GCA_011523485.1 Acidobacteriota bacterium | reverse complement strand
ACGTACTCGTCCCGCCGGCCGTTGCCGTTGGTGTCGAGCACCTGCACCGTCCAGCCCTGGGCCAGCTCCTCGTCGCCGGTCTCGTCGAACACCGTCGTGTCGAACCAGGCGACCACCGGTCCGCTGCCGCAGAACCACAGCTTGTCGTCGTAGGCGAAGTTCAGGTGGTGCGTCCCGAAGCAGGTGTTGACGGTGGTGACCTCCCCCGTCTCGGGGTCGTACATCTGGACCTGCCGGTTGCTGCGCTCGATGGGGAACGCCTCCGCGGACGGATGGCTCGATCCCGGCTGGCAGAAGGCCGGAGTCTCGGCAGCGCGCACGCGGGCGGCGATCCAGACGCGCGCCCGGCTGTCCATGGCGAAGCTGTGCGCGACGCTGCGGCTGTGCCAGATGAGCTCCTCGCCCCAGTAGGGCGACGGCATCTTCGGCGGGGTGTCCGCCGAGTTCGGCGTGTCCGCGTCGCGCACCTGCAGCGGCACCACGCCGGCCACGTGCGTGTTCGGATCCACCACCGGCATGTCGTCGGTGCTGTTCTCCGGGGCGCCGTAGACCGGACCGTTCGCGTTGACCGTCGGGTCGCGCTTGTCCGCGGAGATCAGGTCGTGCATGTACGCCTCCGGATCCGACCAGTCCCACATCGTCACGACGACGTTGCGCTCCACGCCCCGGGGGCGGGGCGGCGGGGTCATCGGGTACTCGCCGGCCTGGATGCGGTCGGTCCAGTCGGCGTACATCGCCAGCGCGCGGTCGCGCCCGACCACGGCGAGCCGCGCGTCCATCGTGGCGCCCGCCTGCCCGGACTGCACGCGGCGGTCCCAGGCGGCGAAGTGCGAGTCGAAGTCGCCGAGGGCTTCGGGAATCTCCCGCGTGGCCTTGTTGCCCAGCGCGTGGCATCCGGTACAGCCGTCCGTGTTGACCACCGAGCGGATCCACTCGCCCTGGGACTCGATGTCCGGCGAGATGCCGTTGCCGGCCGTCCCCGTGCCCGGGAACTCGTCCGGCGCCGGGACCTCCAGCAGGGCGAACCAGTCCTGCGCCGGGTAGTACTCGGCCGCCGCGGCGGCGTCAGGAGCGACGACCGCCGTCAGATCGAGCCGCGTGCCGGGCTCCGCCTGCACCTTCTCGGAATCGACCAGCCCGTAGCCGCGCACCCACACGTCGTAGGCGGCCTGCGGCAGATCGGGGAGGAGGTAGCGCCCCGCGTCGTCCGTCACGACGATCCTGACGAAACGAGTGGGCAGGTCGCGCGTTTCCGCGATCACCCAGACCCCGGCCTCGGGGCCGTCGGGGCCGGTGACCACGCCGGCGATGTCGTCGCCGTCCATCGGGACCGCCCCGCCGGGCGCCTGACCGGCGAGCACCGCGACTAGCGACACGGCGACGGCTACCGCTCCCGCGATTCCGATCCTGCTCGAAGACAACACCCTGCGTGCCATGTCTCACCCCTGTTCGCTGGCCGATGGACCTGGAAACGTGCTGTCGAGCATGCGCGCGCCGGGAAGCCACGTCAAGTGGGCAAAGGCGCGGGCTCCACGCCGCGCTGGTGGGTGGCCCCGGCGTCATTCGCTCGAAGCCACGTCAAGTGGGCAAAGGCGCGGGCTCCACGGACCCGACAGGGGCGCTGCGGGGTCAGGAGATGCCGGTGATGGCACCCGGCGTGGCGCGCGGGTCGCGCGGCCCCCACGATCCGGCCGCAACCCGGCCCAGGAAGTCCGCGATGAACGCGTTCACGAGGTCGGGCTCTTCCAGATTCAGGGTGTGGCCGGACTTCGGCAGGACGGCCAGACCGCTGCGGGGAATGACGCGCTTCAGCCACAGGCTGGTCTCCAGGCAGCCGTCGTCCTCGTCGCCCGCGAGGATCAGCACCGGTGCTTCGATCGCGGACAGCTCGGCTTCCAGCGCGTACAACGACGGCCGTTCCCGCTGCACGCCGCGCATCGTGCGCACCGCGCCGTCCGCGGCGTGCTCCCCCAACTCGCGCAAGAGCTGCTCCCACCCGCGAGGATCCTTGTTCCGGAACTGCACCCGCGCCGGGCCGGACAGGTAGCGGCGGGCGAACGCCTCGATTCCCGACTCCTCGATCAGCCGTGCGATGGCCTCGCTCTCCCGGCGGAAGCGCGGCGCCTCCGCGGGATGCGCCCCGTAGCCCGTTCCCGCGATCACCAGCGACCGGACCCGCGCCGGCTGCTGCATGGCCAGATGCAGTCCCGCGAAGCCGCCCATGGAGATGCCGACCACGTCCGCCGCCTCGACGCCGAGCCGATCCAGAACGGCGACGGCGTCATCGACGGCGCGCTGTTGCGAGTACGCGCCCGGGTCGGCCGGCGCCTGTGACGGCGGGTAGCCCCGAGCGGCGTAGGTGATGCAGCGATGGCTGCGAGAGAACCGCCGCACCTGCGGCTCCCAGCTTCGATGATCCCCGGCGTACTCGTGCACGAAGAGGATGGCGTCGCCGCGGCCGACCGATTCGGTGTGCAGCTCCACGCCGTCGGGCGTGACGACTGCTCGTACCGACGTTTCAGGCATTTCGACCGGCCCTCCAGTTCTGCGCCCGGATCGTCGGCGCGGAGGCGGCGAGCGGGGCGGCGAACCGGGTTGCGATCATGGAAAGCCCCCGATCGAGTCGGATTCTCGTTTGCATCTTGTCGCCCCATCGTAACGACTTGCCGCGTCTTTACCACCCTGTTGGTGGTATAAGGGCGGCACGGGCGGCCGCGCGGTCTGCAGGCGCCTTCCGACGGCGCCGGGGGAGTGACGATCATGTCGAAGGGAACTCGCGTCGGCGTCGCGGCGGCGGTGGTCCGGGTGGCGGTCGCCGCGCTGATCGTGGCGGTCGGCTTCCTTGGCGAGCCGGGTGTCCGGCCGGGGAGCGTCGCGGCGGCGGCACAGCCGCTGGCGGCGGCGCAGGTCCCGGGGGCGGGCGGAGGCTTCTCCGCGGAGCAGGCCGCGGCCGGTGGACCGTGTATGCCCGGCAGTGCGGGGAGTGCCATGGGGAGACGCTGGACGGGGCGGAAGCGCCGGCCCTGCGCGGGGTGGACTTCCTGAACGGCTGGGCCGGGCAGACCACCGACGAGCTGTTCACCTATCTGCGTGAGGCGATGCCGCCCGGCGGCGGCGGATCGCTCGGCGATCCGGTCTACCTGAACCTGGTGGCCTACCTCCTGGACGCGAACGGCGCCCGACCGGGAGACGCGCCCTTGACGGCCGACGCGGCGGTCACCATCGGCGACGCGGCGGACATCGCCGAGGCGCGGCGTGCGGCCGAGGCGGGCGAGGTGCCCCGGCGGCGGCCGGCGCGGTTCGTCAACCGGGAGGTGCCGCACGAGCTGAGTCCGGTGACCGACGAGATGCTCGCGGACCCGCCACCGGGCGACTGGCTGAGCTGGCGGCGGACGCGCGACAGCCACGGCTACAGCTCGCTCGATGAGATCACGCGCGACAACGTCGGCCAACTGCAGCTCGCCTGGACGCTGGCGATCCGGGAGGGGAACAACCAGACCACGCCGCTGGTGCACGACGGCGTGATGTTCCTGGCCAGTCCCGGCAACGTCGTGCAGGCGATAGACGCGCTCACCGGCGACGTCATCTGGCAGTATCGGTGGGCGCTGCCGGAGGATGCGCCGCAACGGGCCGCGACCCGCACCCTGGCGCTCTACGGCGACAAGGTCTACCTGGCCACCCACGATGCGGCGCTCGTGGCCCTCGACGCGCGAACCGGCGCCGAGGCGTGGCGCGCCGTGAAGGCGGACTACACGCAGGGCTTCCGCCAGAACTCCGGGCCGGTCGTCGCCGAAGGCGTCGTCGTCAGCGGCATGAACGGCTGCAACCGCTACAAGGAGCAGACCTGCTTCATCACCGGGCACGATCCCGACACCGGCGAGGAGCTGTGGCGCACGTCGACGATCGCCCTGCCGGGGGATCCGAACGACGCCTCGTGGGGCGACACGCCGCCGTACCTGCGCGCGGGCGGCGACTCGTGGATCCCGGGCAGCTACGACCCGGAGCTCGGCCTCTTCTACATCGGCACGGCGCAGGCCAAGCCGTGGGTGGCGGCCAGCCGCGGCATGACGACGCGGCAGGACGCGCTCTACACCAACTCGACGCTGGCGCTGAACCCGCGCAGCGGGCAGGTGCACTGGTACTTCCAGCACGCGCCGGGCGAGACGCTCGACCTCGACATCGTCTACGAGCGGGTGCTGGTCGATTCCGGCGACGAGAAGTGGCTGTTCACCATCGGCAAGGACGGCATCCTCTGGAAGCTCGACCGGCGGACCGGGGCCTTCGTAGACCTGCGCGAGACCGTCTACCAGGACGTCTTCGCCTCGATCGACCGGACGACCGGCGAGCTGACCTACCGGCAGGACATCATCGACGCCCGCATCGGCGATCGCGTGCCGGCCTGCCCCAGTCTGCTCGGCGGCCACAACTGGCAGGCGTCGGCGTACCACCCCGGCGCCCACGCGCTGGTGATTCCGCTCCACCAGGCGTGCATGTACCTGACCGGGCGCGAGGTGGAGTTCGTCGAGGGCGGCGGCGGCGCGGCGGGCCGCTCCGAGTTCCGCGAGATGCCGGGCAGCGACGGCAACGTGGGCAAGCTGGCCGCCTACGACGTGCGGACGATGGAGGAGCTGTGGAGCCGCGAGCAGCCCGCTCCCTTCCTGACGTCGACGCTGACGACGGCCGGCGGCTTGGTCTTCGCGGGCGACGCCGACCGCTACTACCGGGCGTTCGACATCCGCACCGGGGAGGTCCTCTGGGAGACGCGTCTCGGCGCCGCGGCGCACGGCTATCCGATGACCTACGAGGCGGGCGGGCGCCAGTTCCTCGCCGTGCCGGCCTCGCTGGGGGGCGCGTTCCGCGGCCTGACCGCGCAACTCGTCCCGGAGGTCTTCCAGCCGGAGGGAGGCAACGCGCTGTACGTCTTCGCGATGCCAGAAGATGATTAGCTTCCGTAGTAGTCCGTAGAAAGCCAGGATGTCCCAACTTCCTGGGGTTTTTCTGTAGAGTGCGTCCAGCCTCCGCCGAGCGAGATCCGTCAGTTCCAGCCCCTAGCGTGGTATAATCGTGGGACGTAAACGCAACCGAAATCCCCATGGCAGGACGGCTCCGAGTCAAGCAAATCCCGACCCTGCGGCCGGGCCGCCACGGCGACGGCGGCACCCTCTACCTCGTCGTCGAGCCCGGCGGCCACAGCCGCCACTGGGTGCAGCGGTTGACCGTCGACGGCAAGCGCCGCGACCTCGGGCTCGGCGGCTATCCGTACGTCGGGCTCGCCGAGGCGCGCGCGGCCGCCTTCTCCAACCGTCAGCTGGCGCGCCGCGGCGGCGACCCCACGGCGACCCTTCGGCCGTCGCGGGTCCCGACCTTCCGCACGGCATGCGAGCGGGTCGCCGCGGCGGCGACGTGGAAGGGTCATGGGCCGGCGGACCGGCGGCGTGCTCTGGAGCGCTACTGCGGCTCGATCCTGGACCGGCGCCTCGACCAGATCCGCCGCGCCGACGTGATCGCCATCCTCTCCCCGCTGATGGCGGAGAAGCGGGCCATGGGGTCGAGGCTGCACGGGTGGGTCCGCGGCGCACTGGCGTGGGGCGTAGCCCGCGAGCACATCGAGTTCAACGTGGCCGACGGCATCGGCGCGGCGCTGCCCGCCGCTCGCAAGGGGAAGAAGCACCACCCGGCGCTGCCGTACGCCGAGGTGGGCGCGGCATTGGAAACCATCGCGTCGTGCACGGCGACCGATGCGCTGAAGATCTGTCTCCGGTTCATCATCCTGACTGCCGTTCGCTCGGGTGAGGCGCGGGGCGCCACGTGGAGCGAGATCGACGTGCAAGCGGCGGAGTGGCGCATACCGGCCGAGCGCATGAAAGCCGGCCGCGAGCATCGCGTCCCGTTGTCGCCGGCGGCGATGGACACGCTGGAACGTGCCAGGAGCCTGCGCAGTCCGGCCGGCTGGTGCTTCCCGGCCCCGGCGCGCGCCAGTCGTCAGATGCACGCGACGACGCTGGCGCAGGTCGTGCGGCGGCTGTACGGCGGGCGCTGCACGGTGCACGGCTTCCGCTCGTCGTTCCGCGACTGGGCGAGCGAGCAGACCAGCGTGCCGCATGCGGTGGCCGAGGCGGCGCTGGCGCACCAAGTGGGCAGCGCCGTCGAGCGGTCGTACGCCCGGTCGGACCTGTTCGACAAGCGCCGTGGCCTGATGGACCGCTGGGCGGAGTTTGTGACGAAGTAAGCCCGCCGGGCGCTGCTGCGATGACCGCAGGGTCAGCGGCCGCCAGCCGATCGAGTCGCCAGCGGGCAGGGCGCCGGTGCTCGGCTTTGTCGACTTCGGCTGCCGGGCGCGCGGGGTTCGCGTCACGCCTGCGGCTTGTTCTCCTCGGCCTTTTCCGCCCGGCGCGAGGCCCAGTACTTGCGCATCCGCTCGGCCACCGCCTTGCGCTGCTCCTCGGTCATCGTGCGCTTGCGCTTCCCGACCGCCTTGACCGCCTTCTTCCTGCCGCGCCCGGCCGCGGGCCGCGCGCTTCCTTCGATCGCCTCGATGGCCCGCTGTATGGCGACGAGCTGGTTCTTCAGAGACCGCTCCTCGTCGCGCAGCGCGTCCAGGATTCCGGTCCTCGGCATCGTGACCTGCTCCCTCCGTGAGTGACCCGCCGCCGCATCGCGCCGGCCAGCAGAAGCGCTTGCCGTCCCTGGCCGGCGGACCGCCGAGATGGCCGCCGCCGCGTTTCGCGGCCGTGCTCTCCGGACCGTCCGTCCGGCCTCCTCTCGCCGACATGATGGTAACCGGATCCCGGCGGCGGTCCCGGAGACAGCGTGGTCGATGCTGGTACGTCCCGCCGCGCGTGTCCGCCCACGGCGGCGCGGCGTGACCGGCTGCGCGCAGAACCCCGGTCAGTGTCTCTTCGCGGTCCGGTCGTCCCCCCTGCGCGGACGGGTCTCGATGTAGTCCTGCACCTCGTCCTCGTACCAGCCGGTCGCCTTGGGCCCGATCCTGATCGACTGCGGGAAGATCCCGCGTTGCTGCAGCGCGTAGATCGACGAACGCGACAACCCCGTCGCCTCCTTGACGTCCTTCAACCGAAGAACCCGCCTGCTCATCGCACACCTCCCTTCGGCGCCGCCGGCTCGTATCCGGTTCGGGCCGAGCGGAAGGATGCAAACCCCGCGGTCACTCGAGGCCGTGCCGGCGACCCTCTTTCCGTCGCAAGTGACTGAAGCGCAAAGAGATGAACTTCCTGACGCGACTGCCGTCTCGCTGCCGACCAGGCGACTCCACACGTCCATTCCCGGCCCACCGGGTTTGCTTCGAATCCCGGACCCGCGGCGCGTTGAACGCCGGCCGGCCTAGTGAAGCCGGACCCTCGATGTCCGCGCGGGTGAGCACGTCGGCCCCGCAGTCGGGGCACGCCGCCGGCAGCGGCAAGCGGACGTCGACGGCGAACGGCGTCCTGCAGCCCAGGCACTCGCCGGCCACCGTCTCCCGCCGCTCCGCAGACGCCGCCGGCAGATGCGCCCCCAGCAGCTGGCGGGCGCTCACTGCTGCACCGCCAGGCGTACGGCCTCGTCCGCTTTCAGATTCGCCTTGCAGGCGAAGGTGCCGGCGCAGCACGCCGGGCCTCGATGTGCCGCGCCATCTGCAGCAGGCGCGTCGGCTCCGGGTCGACTTGGCCGCCGCTGCGCCGCGCGGCATCGTGTTTCCGAGCCGGCGCGGCAAGGTGCTGCGCGACCAGTCTCTGTCGGGGCTGATGCCGACGCTGGGCATCGCGGCCGTCCCGCATGGTTTCCGCTCGTCGTTCCGTGACTGGGCGTCGGAGCGGACGGACCACCCGCGGGAGGTGATCGAGGCGGCGTTGGCACACGTAGTGCGGAACAAGGTCGAGGCGGCGTATGCACGCTCGGACCTGTTCGACCGGCGGCGGCGCCTGATGGACGACTGGGCGGCCTACCTCGACCGGCAGCGCACGAAGGTCGTCTCGATTCACCGGTGACGTCGCACGGGTCAACGCAGCACGATGTTGTCGACGGCGAGGAGCTGCCGCAGGGGCCGGCTGGCAATGAAGTCGAGCACTTCTCGTTCGATCCAGCGCACGGCGCGGGCGCCGATGCGGATCGGCCTCGGGAACCCGGCAGCGGCCATCAGCACGTAGGCGGCGGAGCGAGACGAGGCGGTGATGTGCATGACGTCGCTCAACGTGAGCAGGCGCCTCGTCGACTCGCGCTCGGGCGCCCGGTGTCCTGTCGTTTGAGCCTATCGTGGCTCCTTTCTCGTGCTGTGAAGGCTACCGAGGCTTTGCCGCGAGTGTTGCGTGCCCGCCGCGAGGAAGACGGCGGCGACCAGCCTGCCCTGGTGTTTCGGAACGAGGAGTCAGCCTCGCACACGCCGCGGCCGAGGTAGCGTCCGAGGGCCGGAGCCGGCGATGGATGCGCGGCCTTCGGCACGATGGCGCGGGGGCGACCCGGCGCCGCCGCCGTCGCCTTCGGTGCTGCTTGCGGGACTCGCTCGCCTTCCCGCTCCCCTCGCGGCGCGTGGCATGGACGACAACCGCAACCTCGTTGCGCCGTACAGCGGCAAGAACGATAATCCGAAGACCAATACCAAGGTCGAGTCGGATGCGCCGAACAGCGCGTCCGGCGCATCGCCGCACCGTCTTGCACGCAGACGCGAACGCGCGGCGCGGACGCGACTGACAAGCATGTCGATAGAACCGGGAAACGGGACCGGGGCTTCGCGCGAGCCAGCGCCGCCGCGCCGAGACGAACCCCAGCACGCCTGGCCCGGGTGGTCAACCGACTGCAGGCTCCCGCCGCAGGCGCGCGAGCGACTCGAGCGGCGCTGGAGGCTGCTGACTCGCCACGGCATGGAACTGCGTCCGTGCGTACTGGGGCCGCCCGAAGCGTTTTCTGCGGAGCTGGCGCCGCTGAACCCCGGACACTGGTTCTGGCCAAGAATCGACCCGGAACGAACCGGCCGCCGCAGCGCGACGGTAGGATTCCGCCTGGGCCTCAGTTGCGCCGGATGGAATGAGCAACCCTCAGCCGAAGAGTTTCACGCGGCGGTTCACGCGCAACGGCCGACCGAGCGGCAGCAGGCCATCGTCTACGCGTGGGGCCTGGAGGCAACCGAGATCGAGCTGATTCGTGCCTGGGCCGAGCAGGCGTACAGCTGGCGCACGCTGGTGAGCGGGCTGCACAAGGCCGGGTTCGACGTCTACTCGCAGATCCGGGTCATCAACGACTTCGCGCAGACGGGACAGATGGCGGGCATCCGGCTATGGGAACCGTGAGGGACGGCAAACGGCTCGAAAAGCTGACACTGGCCGAACCCGCGCGCGCCCTGTGGAAGCGGGTCCGGCAACGGCTCACGGAGTTGCGGCACAGCGAGGAGGCTGCAGACCCACAAGCCTGGATGATGGGCGGCGGGTCGGTGCTGGCTGCGCGGTGGCGCCACCGCACGAGCACGGACATCGACCTGCTCACCTCGGCGCGTTGGCAACTGCGCGGCCTCGACGCGACCGGCTCGAACGCCTTGACCCGCGCCATGGCGGCGCTGGGCGGCAAGCTGGAGGGATTCAACGAAGCCACGGTCGAGCTGACGTTCCCCGAGCGGCAGCGGCTTCACGTCTTCAGCAGCCGACCCGCGCCGGCCGCCGGCCAACGCCAGGCAATCATCGACGGCGAGGAGTTCACGGTCTTGTCGACCACGCAGATTCTGGCCGGCAAGCTGTTGAACCGGTCGCTGCGCGCTCCGGCCCGCGATCTCTACGACATGGTCCTCGCCGGCGAACGCGAGCCGCAAAGCCTGCACCACGCCGTCAACATGCTCTCGCCGGAGATGCAGGGCAACGTCTCGTTGATGTGGCTTGTTCGCCGGGACAAGATCGAGCGTAACGCATCGGTTGCGGCGAGGAGTTCACGGTCTTGTCGACCACGCAGATTCTGGCCGGCAAGCTGTTGAACCGGTCGCTGCGCGCTCCGGCCCGCGATCTCTACGACATGGTCCTCGCCGGCGAACGCGAGCCGCAAAGCCTGCACCACGCCGTCAACATGCTCTCGCCGGAGATGCAGGGCAACGTCTCGTTGATGTGGCTTGTTCGCCGGGACAAGATCGAGCGTAACGCATCGGTTGCGCTCAAGCCGATTAGCGAGCGCGAAGCCCTCGCCGTGCGGCCCGCCGACCTCGTCAACCGAGCACTCGCGGCGATCGAGGCGGCGCGGTACGACCATATCCACGTTGTCCCCGCACGAGAGGGAGAGCCGGCCGCGATCGTCACGACGACAGGAGACGGAAAAGCGACACCCATCGCCGTCCCGCACTTCGAACTCGACGACGTGCTCGAGCTCACCGGCATGAACCACTGTCTGGCCGCGCGCCAGATGGACAGAGAACAGTTCATCGACTCGCTGCACACCGAACGGGAAGCCCCGCCCCGGGTCGGAGGGAATCCAGACGTTCCCCC
>WTGR01000814.1 GCA_011523485.1 Acidobacteriota bacterium | reverse complement strand
CTGACAAGGCGCGTGAGGGAGGAATACCTGGTGTATTCCGACCGAAACGCAACGCAGAGCGCCTCGTAGAGGCGCGGTTCAGGCGGGATGCATCGGCGTTCGAATGCCGCGTGACTTTGTTCACAGGCTGTTTAGGGTCAGTTCTTGGCGCGGATCAGCTCGATGTCGAGCCCGAGGCTCTGGATCTCCGCCATCAGCACCTTGAACGATGCCGGCACCTCGGGCGAATAGCTCGTGTCGCCCTTCACGATGGACTCGTAGACCTTGGCGCGGCCTCGGACGTCGTCCGATTTCACGGTCAGGATCTCCTGGAGCGTGTGAGCCGCACCGTAGGCCTCGATCGCCCACACTTCCATCTCCCCGAACCGCTGGCCGCCGAACTGCGCCTTGCCGCCAAGCGGCTGCTGCGTGATCAGGCTGTAGGGTCCGATGCTGCGAGCGTGCATCTTGTCGTCCACCAGGTGCCCGAGCTTGAGCATGTAGATGTACCCGGAGGTAACGGGCTGATCGAAGGGTCTTCCGGTCCGGCCGTCGTAGAGAACGGTCTTGCCGTCCTCCAGGACGTTCGCCCGCAGCCCGTCCTCCGCCTCGGCCTTGTCGTTGGCCTCATCGAGGAGTTTGCGGATGTCCGTCTCCCGGGCTCCGTCGAAGACGGGCGTGGCGAAGTGGCGATCCAGCATGCGCGCCGCCCAGCCAAGGTGCGTCTCGAGGACCTGGCCGATGTTCATCCGTGACGGAACGCCGAGCGGATTCAGGATGATGTCCACCGGGGTGCCGTCCGGCAGGAACGGCATGTCCTCCACGGGCACGATCTTGGCGATGACGCCCTTGTTGCCGTGCCGGCCGGCCATCTTGTCGCCCACGCTGAGCTTCCGCTTCATGGCCACGTAGACCTTGACCATCTTGATGACGCCGGGGGGAAGATCGTCTCCCTGGCTCACCACGGCCTGCTGCTCGTCCCGTCGAACCGAAAGCAGATCCAGTTGTTCCTCGGTTTTTTCCTGGATTTCCTGGATCTCGTCCCGCACGTCGTCGGGAAGATCGGTCTCGAACAGGGGAACGAAGTCCAGCCGCTTCAACAGCTCCTTCCGGGTCAGGCGCGTGCCTTTCCTGAGTTCGACTTCGCCCGTCGCCGGGTTCATGCAGTCCTCGACCAGGCGGGCGCCCACCATGCGGTCCACGATGCGCTTGTCGCATTCCTCGCGCAGAATCCGCTCCTCATCGTGGTAGTCGCGGTCGATGGCCTCGATGTCATCCGCCTCGATCGACAGCGCCCGCTCGTCGCGGTTCGCGTCCTTCCGGTGGAAGACGCGAACGTCAACGACCACTCCTTCGACCCCTGACGGGCACTTGAGCGACGAGTTCTTGACGTCGCCCGCCTTGTCTCCGAAGATGGCCCGCAGGAGCTTCTCCTCCGGAGTCAACTGAGCCTCGGCCTTGGGGGTGACCCGCCCGACGAGGATGTCGCCGGGGCTGACCCGCGCGCCGATACGGACGATGCCCGATTCGTCGAGGTTCCTGAGGAAACTCTCGGCCACGCCGGGCACCTCGCGCGTGATGGACTCCGGACCCAGCTTGGTGTCCCGCGCCTGCACGGTGTGCTCTTCGATGTGGATCGAGGTGTAGCTGTCGTCCTGAACGAGCCGTTCCGAAACAATGATCGCGTCCTCGAAGTTGTAGCCGCGCCACGGCATGAAGGCGACGAGCACGTTGCGGCCAAGCGCCAGTTCGCCGCCGTCGGTGCACGGGCCGTCCGCGATGATCTGACCTCTCGCGACGCGTTCGCCCACCTCCACGAGCGGCTTCTGGTTGATGGAGGTGTTCTGGTTGGAGCGCCGGAACTTCTTCAACCGGTAGATGCTGGCGCCGATCTCGGTCTCTCCGGCCCCGTCGCTCTCCTTGCGGACGATGATCCGGCGCCCGTCGACCCGGTCCACGACTCCGTTCTCCCGGCACACGATGACCGACCCGGAATCGCGGGCGGTCACGAATTCCATGCCGGTGCCCACGAGCGGCGCCTCCGCCGTGATCAGGGGGACCGCCTGGCGCTGCATGTTCGAGCCCATCAGGGCCCGGTTCGCATCGTCGTTCTCGAGGAAGGGCACGAGCGAGGCCGCCACCGAAACGATCTGCTTCGGAGACACGTCGATGAAATCGACGTTTTCCCTCGGCGCGGGCACGAACTCGCCCTCGTGACGGCAGTTGACCCGCGAGTCCAGAAGCTCCCCGCGCTCTCCCACCCGGGCGTTCGCCTGCGCGATCGTGTGGCGTTCTTCCTCGAGCGCCGAAAGGTAGAACGCGTGGGGGATGAGAGTGGCGGTCTTCCGGCGGCGTCCGATCTTGTCGTTGGCCGCCTCGGCGTCCTTCCTCGGGACGATGCCGCCGGGCTCCAGCTTGGTGTCCCCGGGATCCTCAACGCGCACGTAGTCCACGATCCGGCCGTCCACGACCTTCCGGTAGGGACTCTGGATGAAACCGTAGTTGTCGATCGTCGCGTAGCAGGAGAGCGAACTGATC
>WTGR01000271.1 GCA_011523485.1 Acidobacteriota bacterium | reverse complement strand
GCTCCAGGTACGGCACGCCGCGCAGCCGCGGGATGTCGATGAGCACGCCGCGCGTGACGATGCCGTTCTTCAGGTTGTGGATCGAGTTCTTCGCGTGCCCGTTCGCGATGACCGTATCGGCGTCCGGCGCGTAGCCGTTGTAGAAGACGCCGTCGTCGTTGACGTGGGCGAGCGCGTCGAGATGGGTATGCGAGATCCCGTGATACTGGACGGAGATCCGGTCCGAACTGATCCCCACCATCTCGTGCTGGTACGGCCGCGGGTTGTCGACCGCCTCGACGGTGTCGGCGTCCCCGGCCAGGGACACGGTGAATCCCTCCTCGACCAGCGCCACCGCCTCCAGCCGCTTGGCCGGGGTGATCAGATTCAGCGCGCCGATCTCGTCGTTCGCGCCCCACCGCCCCCAGTTGGTCAGCTCCGCCTTCCACTGCTCGTACTGCGCCTCGGTCACCGCCCGGTCCGAGCCGGTCTGGGCCCACGCTCCGGACACCGCCAGCACCGACAGCAGCGCGACCGCCGACAGTCTCATCGTCATCGTCATCGTGTTCCCTCCCCGTGGAAGACGGTCCGATTGTAGTCGCTGGTGCGCCGACGTATGCGGTCTTCGCGTCAATCTGGAGCCCTGCCGGGAACGTGCTCCGCTCGTGACATGACCGTGGACGGCGCCGGCATCCTCATCGCCCCGGCGCTCGGCTTCTGCGGGCTATTCCGGTAGCAGTGTGCACTCTCGGCCGATGCCCCGACTCCGATTGGCAGCGTGTTCACCTTCGCAGTCAACTGGCCTCGGTCCACGACCTATGCCTGCATCCGGGCTCCGGCGTCGCAGGAGTCCGCCCCCGGTTTCCACAGGACATCGATGGCGTAGCCGAGGTCGAGCCGCTCGCCGTGCCAGTCCGGGGTCGCCGTGTCGGGCCCGATCTCGATGCCGGCCGCGGCCAGATGCGCGCCGGTCGGCGCCAGCGGCGGCCCGGTCCAGCGGGGCGCGGGCGGCGCGTCCGGGAACGGCCGGCCGTCGGGCCAGCAGAACGCGGCGTCGCCGGTCGGACCCACCCGGACGCTGAAGCCCTCTTCGTGGACGGCCCTGTGGTGCCGGCGGCAGAGCAGCACCAGGTTGTCGAGCCGCGTCGGACCGCCGTCGGCCCAGTGGCGGACGTGATGGGCATCGGTGCGCCGCGCGTTGCAGCCGGGGAACCGGCACCCGTGGTCGCGGGCCTGCAGCGCCCGCCGCAGCGCCGGGGGAATGGTGCGGGTCTTCCGGCCGACATCGAGGACCGAGCCGTCCGCAGCCTCGACGATGACGACGGTGCCGGCGTCGCAGGCCATCCGGCGGGCGGTCTCGGTGGACACCCGCAGCCCGTCGGCGTCTTCGAGAGCGGCGTGGCCGGTCATGCGGGGCGTCTCCGCGGAAGCGTCCGCGCCGGTTCGCCGCGTCTCCGCGGGAACGTCCGCGCCGGTTCGCCGCGTCTCCGCGGAAACGTCCAGGTCGTCGGAGAGCTCGATTGCCACGTCTCGGCCTCGTCGCGGCGCTGCAGGACCGCCGCGCGGTGTTCCTCGATGGACATGGAAGCGCCGCTGGGCGACGAAGCGACCGTCGACGCCGGAAAGTCGCTGGAAGTGGCTGGAACCACGGCTGCGGTTGTGCTCATGGATCCATTGTAACCCCCTGTTTTTCAACGGCTTGTGAGCGTCGGGGCGCCTTGTCCGAGGGCGGATTGGTGACTTGCCCGGTCATCCTGGCCGAAGTGGGCCGTCAGGGCGCGGGTGTGTCGTTCCGAGAGGGGTCTCAGACTTCGTGCCGGACCGCGCACGACCGGCCCTCAGAAAGTTGTCAAGCAGAATCTTCGAGAAGGTCGAGAATTCGACGGGGCGACGACTGAATTCGCTTCCCCGGCAAGATTCATGACAGAGCGTAAGGCGACGCTCTATGTAGCCATGAGGCAGCAGGGCGTCAGCCTGAGTGAGCTAACGCGCTACACCCCTCCAAACTCCAGTTATTCAGATTCGAACAGGTGACTACCGAGAAAAGAAGACAGGAAAGGCGCTGCAAGTTACTCCTTTGGGCAGCCTGCCTGACCTACAGACGGTGTTTCAACGTTCTTTTCTGGCTCTTTGGCTCGATTGGATTGCCGGGCACGGCCGTCTCTGCCATGATGGCGTTCGGTATCATATCGGAATTGCGTTGATCTGTCGTATTCATGGCGACACCGAACTCGTCGCCCGCAGGCTTCCGGAGCCCCACGCAACACCGTCTCGGGCTCACCACCACGAAGAGTGACCTCGTCCTGCAACGGCGCCCCCGACAGCAGGCAAGCCTGAATCCCACGATTCCCGTGGTCATCCCACCGCAAAAGGGCTACGCTGTGCGATCCGAGGGGCCGGACGGATCGCAGCGGGCTGCGGCCCGTCCGGCGCGGATCGCCAGGAAGCTACGGGGAGGGAATCATGAGACAGCGAGTTGGAGTCTTCGTTGCCGTCGCGATGCTGGCGGCCGGGCCGGCCGCGGCGCAGGACGCGCAGG
>WTGR01000922.1 GCA_011523485.1 Acidobacteriota bacterium | reverse complement strand
GCAGGTGCGTGCCCTCGAGCTCGCGGTCCATCGCCTTGCCGACGTCGTGCACGAAGGCGGCGCGGATCGTGGTGTGCGCGTCGAGGCCCAGCTCGCGCGCCATCACCCCGGCCACGTAGGCGACCTCCTTGGAGTGAGCGAGCACGTTCTGGCCGTAGCTGGTCCGGAACTTCAGGCGGCCCATCATGCGGTTGATCTCGGGATGCATGTCGTGGATCCCGAGCTCGAACGCGGCGGCTTCACCCTCTTTCAGCGTCGCCTCGTCGACAGCGGCGCGGACCTTCTCGACCACCTCCTCGATGCGGGCGGGGTGGATCCGGCCGTCGGCGACGAGCTGCTCGATGGCGCGCTTGGCGATCTCGCGGCGGTACGGGTCGAAGCTCGACAGGATGATGGCGCCGGGCGTGTCGTCGACGATCAGCTCCACGCCGGTCGCGGTCTCCAGGGCGCGAATGTTGCGCCCCTCGCGGCCGATGATGCGGCCCTTCAGGTCGTCGCTCGGCAGATCGACCACCGACACGGTGGTCTCGATGGCGTGGTCGGCGGCGCTGCGCTGGATCGCCTGCGTGATGATGTGCTTCGCCTTGTCCGCGGCGGTCTCGCGCGCCTCGTGCTCCAGCCGCTTGACGAGATTGGCGGCGTCGCGCCGCGCGTCGGACTCGAGCTGGCGGACGAGCAACTCCTTGGCCTCGTCGGCGGTCATGCCCGAGACCCGCTGAAGCTCGGCCTGGGTCTGCTCGATGATCTCCTGGGAGCGAGCCTCCTCGGCCTGGGCTGCCTCCTCACGTGCGATGACGGCGTCTTCGCGGGCGCGAAGATCGCGCGCGGCCCGGTCGACCCCGGCGCTGCGCTCGCCCAGCGTGCGCTTGCGTTCGTTCAGGTCGCGTTCGAGCGCGGCCAGCTCTTCGCGGCGCTGGCGGGCGTGATTTTCCGTCTCGTGGCGCAGGTTCTGGGCCTGCTCGCGGGCCGTGAGCTCCGCTTCCTTGCGGCGGGCGCCAACCTCGCGCTCGGCGCTCTCGAGCAGTCGCCCGGCTTCTTCGCGCGCACGGCCCACTGTCTCGGCGGCGATCCGCCGGCGCGTGGCTATCCACACGCCGAAGAAGATCAGACCTACGACAGCGGCCGCGAGGCCGGCGGCGAGAGCGGGCGACAGGAGCTGCATGCGCGACTCGCACGGAGTCGGCGCGGCATGCTGGGACGAAACCCGAGGACCCCCGCGATTACCGTGTGGGGAGGTCGTATGAACCTGCGCGTGCAGGTGGAACCGCTATGTCAAACCCCGCCTCTAGGCTTCCTCGGGCCGAGGCGTGCACACAGCGAAGCGTCGCGGTTCACTTCGATACAACAATGGCTCAAACGAGCCTCCATGCCATCACGCGTACTGCAGGGAATCTCAAAAATCCAACACACGTGCCGTGCTCCGTTCCTGGTCACGATCTTAGAACGAAGCGGCAGGCGGGGCAAGGAGCCGCGGTGTTCACGGCCCGCGCGGGACCGTCGCGAGGGAGATGCGTTCCTGGGGGGCCGCGGACCGTCAGTCCGGGGCGCGGCCGCCACTGATCGCGCGGTCGACCATGGCTTCGATGGCCAGCATGCGGTCCAGGACGTGGCGCTCGTCGTTGGCGCGCCCGTCGAGGCTGCGGAAGTAGTCGTCGGCGATGTTGAGCGCGGCAAGCACCGCCACGTGCACCAGGTCGCGCCGCGGCGCGCGATTCGCGACCGCTTCCATCTTTTCTCGGACGTAGGTGCCCAGCCGCGCGACATCGTCCGAGTCCAGCCGGCTGCGAATCGGGTACTGCCGGCCCAGGATCTCGACGTGCGTGACGCTGGCTTCGGTCGGCTTGTCCATCGCGCGCACCGCGGCGGGGCGGTCCCGGACGCGCCGCGTGCGGCCCGGTCCGTTCCCCGCCCGATTACAGGTCGAGCGTCTCGAGTTGATCCAGCATCTCGGCCACGCGGGCGCGAACCTGATCCCGCTCCGCGCGGAGCGTCTCGACTTCCTCGGTTTCGCGCCTGGCGGCGGTGAGGCTTTCCCGGAGCGCGCCGATCTCCTCGTTCAGGCGTTCGTTGTCCGACCGCGCCTCCGCCAGCTCCTGCCGGGTCCGCTCCAGAACCTGCACCAGCCCGATGACCTTCTGGGCCAGGCGGTCCACCGTGGCGAGGTCGACGTATTGGGCCGTCTCTGACATATGCGACTCTGCTCCATGCCCTCGCAAGGGGCGTTTCCGGTCACCGGCAACTCGGAAACCGTCGCCGAGTCCGCACCGTTCTACGGCGCGGACTAGCGCAACTCGGCCTGGTGCGCGGCTTTCAGCGCGTCGACAATCGTGCTCGTCGCCTGCTGCACCTCCACGTCGGTCAGGGTCCGATCCGCAGCGCGGAACGTCAGGCGGAACGCCAGACTCATGTGTCCGTCCGGAATGCCCTTGCCCTGGTAGAGATCGAACTCGCGCACCTGCAGCAGCGTTTCCGGTGCAACGGACCGAATCGTGTCACGAACGGTGGCGGCGGGCAAGGCCGCATCGACGATCACCGCCAGATCGCGGACCATCGACGGATACCGCGGAAGCGGCGCCGCCACCAGCCGGTCGGGGTTCGAACCGCCGCTGGTCAGTGCCCGAAGGTCGAGTTCGGCTATGTAGATCTCGTCGTCGGCCGGCAGCCCGCGCGCCTCGGCGATGCCCGGAGCGAGCTGGCCGACGTGGCCGAGCTGCAGCGTCTCGGCGGTGTCCGGCGTTGTCGCCTGCACGGCGGCGGTACGGCCGCGTACCAGCGTGTCGCGCTCCACGGGTTCGTACGCGGGCGTCACGCCGAAGGCGTCGCACACCCGATCGACGAGGCCGATGACGTCGAACAGGTCGGTCTGCCGCTGTCCGCGGCTCCAGTGTCTGGGCGCCGACGCGCCGGTGAGCGCCACCGCGAAGCCTGCCGTTTCGCCGTCGGCGGCGGTGAACCGGCGACCGATCTCGAAGAGCCGAATATCGCGATGCTCGCGCCGGCGGTTGTGGATGAGCGCATCCAGCAGGCCTGGTATCAGGGACGGTCGCAGCACCGCGAACTTCTCCGACAGCGGATTGGCGATGCGAACCAGGTCGTCGGGCCGGCCGACGAACGGGCGCCCGGCGGCTTCCTCGATGAATCCGTAGGTGATGGCTTCCGAGCAGCCGCCGGCGGTGAGCACCCGTCGCAGAAGCCGCTGCCGGGAGAGCGTGCCGCTCGCCGGGGCCGGCGGGCGGACGAGGGCCGGGAACGTCGACGGCAGGCGCTCGTAGCCGTGGTGGCGGGCGATCTCCTCGATGAGGTCGATCTCCCGGCTGACGTCGACGCGGTGCGGCGGCACCGTGACTCGCCAGCGGGGCCTTCCGTCGCCCTCAGTCGCCTCCCCGTCGACGCCGAACCCGAGCCGCTCGAGAGTGGCCGGCACGAAGTCCGGCTCCACTTCGACGCCGAGCACGTGGCCGATCCGTGCGTGGCGCAGGATGACGGTGGCCCGGTCCCGCGGCGTCGGGTAGCGGTCCACGATGGCGCCGCGCGGCGCGCCGCCGCCGATCTCGGTCAGGAGCTGTTGCGCACGCTGCATCGCCCGCACCGGAGCCTCGATGTCGGCGCCCCGTTCGAAGCGGAACGAGGCGTCGGTGGACAGCGCCAGCCGCTTGCTCGTGCGACGGACCGACACGGGATCGAACCAGGCGCTCTCGAACGCGATGCGCGCGGTTGTGTCGCCGACCTCGGAATCGGCTCCGCCCATGACGCCGGCCACCGCCTGCGGGCGCGCCCCGTCCGCGATGACGAGCATGTCGCCGGCGAGTTGCCGCTCGACGCCGTCCAGCGTGCGCACCGTCTCTCCCGTCCGCGCGCGGCGAATCCGCAGCTCGCCTCCGGCGAGGCGGTCGAGGTCGAACGCGTGCATCGGCTGGCCCAGCTCGAGCATGACGTAGTTCGTGACGTCGACGACGTTGTTGATGGGCCGCACTTCCGCCGCCTCGAGGCGCGCCGCCATCCAGGCCGGCGACGGACCGACGCGGACCTCGGCGACCGAGGCCGCGTAGCGGGGGCACAGCGCGAGGGCGTCCTCCTCGATGGTGACGGGCAACGCGTCGTCGCCGGTCGGCGTGTCGGCCAGGGCCGGCCAGGTGATCGTGCCCCCGTAGATCGTCGACACCTCGCGGGCGATGCCCGCGACGCTCAGGCAGTCGGGTCGGTTGGTCGTGATCTCCAGGTCGAGAACGGCGTCCTCGCCCCGTGCCGGCCGGCCCGGAATCGGCGGCGCCGGGTCGATCGCCGACACCTCGAACCCGTGCGCCGTGAGCGCCTCGGCCAGCTCGTCCACGCTCACCGTGACCGGCACGAGCTCACGCAGCCACGAAACCAGGATTCTCAATAGGGAAACTGCTCCAGGAGGCGCAGGTCGTTGTCGTAGAACGCGCGGATGTCCTCCACGCGGTACTTCAGGATGGCGATGCGGTCGATCCCGACGCCGAACGCCCACCCGGTGAGCCGCTCGGAATCGTAGCCGACCGCCTCGAGCACGGCCGGATGCACCATGCCGCTGCCGAGGATCTCCAGCCAACCCGTCCGCTTGCAGACCGCGCAGCCGCCGCTGCAGAAGACGCAGCTTATGAACACCTCGGCGCTCGGTTCCGTGTAGGGAAAGAAGCTGGGGCGGAACATGACCCGCGTGTCGGGCTCGAAGAGCTGCCGCAGGAAGCACTCCAGCGTGCCCTTCAGGTCCGCCATCGTCACCCCCTCGCCGACCAGCAGTCCCTCCACCTGCTGGAACATCGGCGAGTGGGTGAGATCGGGCGTGTCCCGCCGGTAGACGAGTCCGGGCGCGATGATGCGCACCGGCGGCTCGTGCGTCTCCATGTAGCGGATCTGCATGCCGGAGGTATGCGTCCGCAGCAGGGTGCCGGGCGGGCCGGCGGGCGTCCGCAGCGGCGCGTCCAGGTACAGCGTGTCCTGCATGTCGCGGGCGGGATGCTCCGGCGGCATGTTGAGCGCCTCGAAGTTGTGGTAGTCGTCCTCGACCTCCGGGCCTTCGAGGATCTCGAAACCGAGGCCGGTGAAGATCTGCTCGATCTCCTCGCGGATGACGGTCAGCGGGTGGCGGTGTCCGAGCGGGACCTCGCGGCCGGGGAGGGTGACGTCGACGCGGTCTTCCGTGGCATCCGCCGGCGACGGCAACTCCCCCTGTTCGGTATCGGGCGTGAGCCGGTACCAGCCTTTCTTGTTCGGGATCGGCTGTACGGTTCCACTCTGGACGAGTTCGTCAAGGATGTCTTGCACGCGGGCCCGGGCCAATCCGGTCTCTTGTGCGATACCGCCGACGCTTCTATGTCCGAGCGGGTGCTGCGGGGTCTTCTTGAACGCCAGAAGTACCGAGCGCTCCGCCAGCGCCTGCTCGATCTCCTGTTTCAGCGCGTTCGCCTGCCGGCCGAGGTCGCGGCGGGTCTCGGGCGGCGCCTGGGACACGGATTTGAGCAGGGCGGTAACCGCGCCGCGCTTGCGGCCGAGATAGCGGTTCCGCAGTTCCTGCAGCTCGTCGGGCGTGGCGGCCCGGCCGAGCTCGGCCAGGAAAGCGGCCCGCGTGTCCTCGACGGTGGGGAGAAGCGACATCGTTGAACGCTCAGGAGTCCGCGGCGGCACAGCGCGCAGCGTCGGACGGCGATGCGGCATCTCGGCGTCCGGCAAGCGGCGCGCCGAGCGAACGGGTTGTGGACGCCTAGGTCGCCGCGGCGGCGCGTGCCTCCCTGGCCTGCTCGGCGAGATGCGCGAACGCGTCCGGCTCGCGGACGGCCAGATCGGCCAGCGCCTTGCGGTCGAGGCCGATGCCGGCCAGCTTGAGGCCGTTGATCAGGTGGCTGTAGCTGAGCCCGTGCAGGCGCGCCGCCGCCCCGATGCGCGTGATCCAGAGACGGCGGAAATCCCGCTTCTTCCGCCGGCGGCCGACGAATGCGTAGTTCAGGGAGGTGTCGACCGCTTCCTTGGCGGCGCGATACAGCTTGCTCTTGTTCTGGTAGAAGCCCTTGGCGCGGGCCAGCAGCTTCTGCCGCTTCGCGCGCCGGACGGTGCCGCGCTTCACTCGAGGCATCTTCTCGACTGCTCCCTACTTGTACGGAATCATCCGCAGGATCCGCGATTCGTCGGCCGTATCCACCGTCGTCGTGCCGCGCAGCCCGCGCTTCTGCTTGGTGGTCTTGCTGGTCAGGATGTGGCGCGAGAACGCCTTCTTGCGGGTCACCTTGCCGGTCCCGGTGGTGTTGAACCGCTTGGCCGCGCCACGGTGCGTCTTCAGCTTCGGCATGCCTGCCTCTCTGCTAGCGCCCCTTCTTCGACACGCTCCTGCTCGACAGGATCGTGTGCATCTGGTTGCCTTCCATGCGGGGCAGCGTCTCCTGGGTGGCCACCTCCTGCAGCTCGTCGACGAGCCGTTCGAGGATGTGCCGCCCGAACTCCGGATGCGCCATCTCGCGACCTCGGAAGAAGATGGTCGCCTTGACCTTGTCGCCGTGCGCCAGAAAGCGTTCGACGTGCTTCTTCTTGAACTGGTAGTCGTGTTCGTCGACCTTCGGCCGGAACTTGATCTCCTTGACCTCGATCGTCTTCTGGTGCTTCTTGGCCTGCCGCGTCCGCTTCTGCTCCTCGTACTGGTACCGCCCGTAGTCCATGATCCGACAGACGGGCGGCTGGGCGGTCGGCGAGATCTCGACCAGGTCGAGTCCCTTCTCCCGCGCTATGGCGAGAGCCTGCGGCGGCGCCATCACGCCGAGCTGCTCGCCGCCGTCATCGATGACCCGGATCTCCCGAACCCGGATCCGTTCGTTGACGCGCGTGCGGGGCTGGCGAAAGTCGCGGCGTGGCCCGCGCGGGCCGCGTCCTGGAGGAATACCGTGCTCCCTTCGTGACAGCGTTCGCCGCTCGGGGCGAACCGCTAGTTTACTCCGTTGCGGAGGTCCGCTTCAGCCGGACCTCCTCCTCGAGCGTCCGGATCAACTCGTCGAGGGTGCTGGCGCCCAGGTCTCCCTGGGTTCGGCTCCGCACCGCGACCGTGCCGTTCTCGACCTCCCGGTCGCCGATCACGAGCATTCGCGGGATCTTCTGGAGCTGCGCTTCGCGGATCTTGAGTCCGATCTTCTCGCGGCGATCGTCGAGCTCCACGCGGAAGCCGGCCGCAACCAGCCGTTCCCGCACCGTCCGGCCGTACTCGGCATGCCGGTCGGCGATGTTCAGGATGCGTACCTGGACGGGCGCCAACCACAACGGGAACGCCCCGGCGTACTGCTCGATGAGCAGCGCGATGAAGCGCTCGAAGCTGCCGAAGATGGCGCGGTGAATCAGCACCGGCGTGTGGTCGGCGTTGTCCGCGCCCACGTACTTCAGGCCGAAGCGCTGCGGCATCTGGTAGTCGAGCTGAATCGTCGCGCACTGCCACCGGCGGCCGATCGCATCGGTCACGTGCACGTCGATCTTGGGTCCATAGAAGCTCCCGTCTCCCTCGGAGACGGTGAACGGCCTGCCCGCCGCCTCGATGGCCCCGCGCAGTTGCGTTTCCGCGTGGTTCCACGTCTCCAGCTCGCCCAGGTAGTCCTCGGGACGGGTCGAGAGCTCTATCGCGTAGTCCAGCCCGAAGTCCCCGTAGACCCGGTCGACGAGCCGCAGCAGGCGCTCCACCTCCTCGCCGATCTGGTCCTCGGTGATGAAGCAGTGCGCGTCGTCCTGAGAGAACTGGCGGACGCGGGTCAGTCCGCTGAGCACGCCGGAGGCCTCCTGCCGGTGCAGCACGCCCTGGTCGTGGAAACGGACCGGCAGGTCGCGGTAGCTGCGTCCCTCGCTCGCGAACATCAGCATGTGCCCGGGGCAGTTCATCGCCTTGAGGGCGAACTGCGCCCCGCTCCTGTCCTCGGCGGTCGACGGCCCGCCGCCGTTGCCGGCCGCGGGAGCCGGCGGCTCTCCGTCGGACTCGAGCAGGAACATGTTCTCCCGGTAGTGCTCCCAGTGCCCCGACGTCTCCCACAGCGCCTTGTTGAAGACGAGCGGCGTCCGGACCTCCTGGTAGTCGTCGCCGGACAGCGCGTCGCGCATGTAGTCGGAGAGGAGCCGGTAGAGCGTCGCCCCCTTCGCCTGCCAGAACGGTGCGCCGGGCGCCCAGGGGTGGAACGTGAACAGCCCGAGATCCTTGCCGAGCCGGCGGTGGTCGCGCTTCTTCGCCTCCTCGATCCGCGTCAGGTGGGCGGTCAGCGCGGACGCCTTGAAGAAGGCGGTCCCGTAGATGCGCTGCATCGGCTGGTTGCGCGAATCGCCCTTCCAGTACGCGCCGGAGCTGTGCAGCACCTTGAAGGCCTTGAGGCGGCCGGTCGACGGCACGTGCGGTCCGGTGCAGAAATCGATGAAGGCGTCCTCGATCGTGTAGCACGAGACGATCGGTCCCCCCTTCTCCTCGATCAACTGGACCTTGAGCGGCTCGCCGCGGCCGTCGAAGTACGCCTTGGCCTCGGCCTTCGGCATCATCTTCCGCTCGTAGCGCAGATCCTGCTTCGCCAGCTCGGCCATCTTGCGCTCGATGGCTTCCAGATCCGCGGGGACGAACGGCCGGTCGACGACGAAATCGTAGAAGAACCCCTCGTCGATCGCCGGGCCGATGCCGCACTGCGCCTCGGGGAACAGCGCGGTCACCGCCGCGGCCAGCAGGTGGGCGGTGCTGTGGCGGTAGAGCTCCAGGGCCTCGGGGGCGTCCGGGGTCACGAACCGCACCGCGGCGTCGCCCTCGAGCGGGTACGACAGGTCGACCATCCGCCCGTCGACGATCGCGGCCAGGGCCTGCCGGGCGAGCCGCGGCGAGATGTCGGCGGCCACGGCGGACACGGCCGCGCCCGCGGCGGCGGCGCGGGTGGATCCATCCGGCAGGGTGACGGTGATCTGGCTCATGCTGCGTCGGTCGGCCGGGAGACCGTCTCGGTAAACCTGGTAGGCACGGGCGGACTTGAACCGCCGACCTCCTGCATGTCAAGCAGGCGCTCTAACCAACTGAGCTACGCGCCTATCTTTCGCGGAGAGTGGATGTTACAGACCATGAAACGAACGGGCAGTATACCAACCGGGGGAAAGTCGCGTCAAAGGCACGGCCAGCGTTACGCGGCCTCCGCGGCGAGTCCCTCGATCTCCTCGATGGCGCGCTCGAGCACGGCGTCCTCTTCCGGCAGCGGTTCGCCGAGCTCCGGCAACTGCACGGCCACCCCGATGCCCGGCGCCAGGCCGAACGGGTGGATCGATTCGCCGGCCGCGGTCAGGTAGCGCGCCCACGACAGCCACAACGCGGATCCGCCCGGCAGCGGGACGAGGCGCTGCAGGCTGGTGCGTCCGGCCGTCCGCTGGCCGATGCTGGTCGCCCGTTCACGCTCCACCAGTGCCGAGACGAACACCTCGGCCGGCCCGGACGATCCGAAGTTGGTCAGCAGCGTCACGGGCAACCCGATGGCGTCCTCTCCGGTCGTCGATTCGAGCGGCGTGCTGGCGGCGCCGTGCTCCTCGCGGATGGCCAGGGTCCCGTCCGCCACGAAGAGCCCGGCCGCCCGAACCGCCGCCTCGTAGGCGCCCTCCGCCGCGTTGCGAACATCGATCACGACATGAGACGCGCCGTCCGCCTCCAACGCGGCGATCTCCTCTGCGACGGCCTCCGCGACGCCCTCGTCGAAAGCCGGAATCCGCAGGTAGCCCACGCCGTCCGCCTGTTCCAGCAGGCGCCCGCTGACCGCCGTCGGCGCGAGTCGCTCGCGGACGAGCGCTATGTCGTAGGGCTCCTGCGTGCTGCCCCGAATCAACGAGAGCGTGACCGTGGTCCCCGGTTCGCCGTGGAGCCGCCGCTCGCCCTCGATGACGGACAGCAGCCGCGTCGGTTCGCCGTCGATGGCCCGCACGTAGTCGCCTGGCGCGATGCCCGCCTCCGCGGCCGGTGATCCGTCGCGCGCCGCGATCACCTGCAGGTAGTAGCGCCGGGTGACGTCGAGGCCGACGCGTCCTTCGGGAAGCCGTTGGCCGCTCTCGATGCGACGCGCGTCGGAGGGTGACAGGTAGGCGCTGTCGGAGTCGAGCCCCTCGGCCAGTCCGCGCAACGCGCCCTCGAGGACGTCGTCGAGATCGACGAGCTCGACGTAGTTGTTCGAGATGAGCGAGACGACGTCCTCGAAGACGCGCAGGTGCCGGTAGGTCTGCTCTTCCTCGCCGGCTGCCGCACGGCCGTAGTAGCCGCCGACGACTGCGAAGGCGATGATCGGAATCGATGCGAAGAAGGCGATGATCCGGGTCCTCAAGGCAGGTCCTCGCTTTGCAACGAACTCACGACGACGCAGGCCGCGACCCGCGACGGGCCCGGTGGAAGCCCCCGGGCCGTGGGGCGGAGCACGTACCGGCCAAGAAGAGGATTCTACCGGATCGGCGGCCGGCCGTCGACGGTGAAGTTGAGCCGGGGTGCACGACATCATTGTTAGATGAGCGTCAGGCGGCGTTTGCGGCACGTC
>WTGR01000548.1 GCA_011523485.1 Acidobacteriota bacterium | reverse complement strand
GCATCCAGTTGTTCCTGCCCAGCCGCGTGTTCGACCCGATCGACATGCTGTTCAATCTCCTGGCGGCGGTCATGGCGGTGACGGCCAGCTCGGCGCTCCGGTGGGCGCGACAGCGCAACGCGTAGTGGCCGCCGCCAGCCCCACGTCGCCACCAGTCCCGGACGCGGACCGAACAGCAGATCGACGCCGCGTCTGACACCGCAAGACCGCGCGAGGTCGGCGCACAGCCGATGCCACGGCCCCTCCGTCACACGGCGCGACGTCGCGCGGAGCCAGCGGAGTCTCGCCAATCCGACCAGCAGCACAGCGGCGCTGGCGACCGCGCCAGCCAGCCAGATCGTCACGGCCCATCGGCCGATGGCGTCAGTGAACGCCGTGGAAACAACCCCGGGTCGAGACCGGGCGGGCCGGGACCCTGCCGGCTCCGACCCAACGGCGGGTCCGACCGCACCGGCATCCGCCGGCTCGGTGGACGGGACGTAGGGACGCAGCCGTAGCGCCTCGAACAGGGGCCCGGCGCTCCCGGCGAGCGGTCCGACCGGCGCCACCTGCACGACCGACGGAATCGGCAGGACGTGCAACGCAGGCGCCACGCATGCCGACACCACGCCGCCGGCCAGCACCCAGCGCCTCGCCGCCGCCGATCGCGTGCGCAGGCAGAAGGAAGCGACCAGCGTCAGCGCCAGTATCGCCGACACCTTGACGGTCAACGCGGCCAGCAGGCTCGTCACGGTTCCTTCCCGAGTTCGACCGGCACGCCTGTTCGCCGGCGGACCGGGCACTGCGTTATTTTTTTAGCCATCGGCTATTAAAGTAGCATGCCGGATCCCGTCTGTCAAACAGCCGGACCACCGCACGCGGATCTCGGGCGGGCCGTCTTCTTCTTGTTGACAGCCGACAGGGCCTGCTCGCATACTCATATGCGATGACCATAGGAAAGGGCCGGGCCGACGTGCTCCAGGGCACGTTGGATCTGATGGTGCTGAAGACTCTGGCCGTGCTCGGGCCACAGCACGGGTACGGCATCGCGCGGCGGATCGAGCAGATCAGCGACGACGTGCTGCAACTCAACGAGGGCACGGTCTACGCGTCGCTGCTGCGACTCCGGCAGCAGCGCTGGATCGCGGCCAGTTGGGGGCGCTCGGAGAACAACCGCCGCGCCCGGTTCTACACGATCACCCCCGCGGGCCGCCGTCAGCTCGCCGCCCAGACGGAAGACTGGGAGCGGATCGCCGGCATCATGGCGCGGCTCCTGCAGTTGTCGCGGACGGACCGATGACCCCGTGGCGACGGGTCGTCGCACTCGTCTCCCGCCTGCGGGATCTGCGCGATCGCCGCCGCCTCGAGGGGGAGGCGGAACAGGAGCTCGAGATGCATGTCGAGCTCCTCACGAGCCAGTACGTCCGTGCCGGGATTGCGCCCGGCGAGGCCCGGCGGATGGCCCGCGTGAAGTTCGGCGGGGTTGGCCAGATCAAGGAATCGCTCAGAGATCAGGCGGGGTTTCCGATGCTTGAATCGATCATCGAGGACGTGCGGTACGCGGTGCGGGGCATCCTGAAGAACCCGGGTTTCGTCCTGGTCGTCGTCCTCACGCTGGGCGTCGGGATCGGCGCGAACACGGCGATCTTCTCGGTCGTCAACACGGTCCTGCTCGAACCGCTGCCCTACCCGGAGCCGAGCCGGCTGGTCGTCCTGCAGACCACCACGCCGCAAGGCGCCGCACCGGTCGCCTCGCCCACCAAGTTCAACGTCTGGCGCGAGCACGGCGGCGCCGTGCAGGACGTGTCGGCGTACAGCTTCAACGTCGCGAACCTGACCGGCGGCGAGCCGGAGCAGATCGTGGCCGGGTCCGTCACGGCCGATTTCTTTCGACTGTTCGGCGCCGCGACCGTGGCGGGCCGCACCTTCTCCGCCGACGAGGACCGCCCGAACGGCGGACGCGTGGCAGTGCTGAGCAACGGGTTCTGGCAGCGCCGTTTCGGCGGGGCGGAAGACATCGTCGGCAGCACGTTGTCGCTCGGCGGCGACGCCCACACCGTGCTCGGCGTGCTCGCTCCGTTCGACACGGAGGCGATTCAGGGACCGCAAGGGCCGCCCGACGTGTACCTGCCGTTCCGGATCGATCCGAACAGCGCGATGCACGGCCACTTCTTCAGAGCGGTTGGCCGACTGGAGCGCGGCGCGAGCGTCGAGTCGGCCAGCGCAAGCCTGCAGCCGGCCGCCGACACGTTCCGCCAGCGTTTCCCGGGCGCCCTGGGCCCCGAGGCGTCGTTCAGCGTGCGGTCGTTCCCGGATCTCGTCGTGGGGAACGTGCGGTCGTCGCTCTGGATCCTGATGGCCGCCGTCACGTTCGTCCTGCTGATTGCGTGCGCGAACGTGGCGAACCTGCTCGTGGTGCGCGCCACCGCGCGCAAGCGCGAGCTGGCCCTGCGCGCCGCGCTCGGCGCCGGGCGGCCCCGCATCGTCCGCCTGCTGCTCACCGAGGGACTGGTGCTGTCCGCTCTCGGGGGCGCCCTGGGTCTGGC
>WTGR01000402.1 GCA_011523485.1 Acidobacteriota bacterium | reverse complement strand
GTGTGGTGGTCGCCGTCGCCCATGCCGCAGCCGTAGACCAGGATGCAGTGGTCGAGGAGCGTGCCGTCGCCGTCGGGGATCGCGCGCAGCTTCTCGACCAGCTTGGCGAAGAGCGACATCTGGAAGACGGTGATCTTCGTGTACTGCGCGACGTTGTGCGGATCGGTCTGGTGGTGCGACACCGTGTGGTGCGCCTCCGGCACCCCGATCTCGGGATAGGTGCGGCCGCTCTGCTCGCGCGCCACCTGCGTGCAGCTCACCCGCGTGACGTCGGCCTGAAAGGCCAGCGCCAGCAGGTCGTAGAGCAGGGAGAGGTGCTCCGCATAGCCGTCGGGCACGTGGGCCGGCTGCTCCAGTTCCGGCAGCGGAGTGGAGGCGTATCGCGTCGAAGTTCTCCAGCGCAAAGCCGGCCGGGTCGATCGTCGCATGGCAGGCGGCGCAGGCGGGGTTGTCGCGGTGCGCCTGCATCCGTTCGCGCAACGTCGCCGTCTTCGCCTGCGTCTTGCGGTCGACGAGCGCCGGCACGTTCGGCGGCGGGTCGGGCGGCGGGGTGCCGAGGATGTTGTTCAGGATCCACTTGCCGCGCAGCACGGGCGACGTACGGATGGCGTGCGACGTCAGCGTGAGGATGCTGCCGTGCCCCAGCAGGCCGCGGCGCGGGCTGCCGGCGGGCAGGGACACCCGGCGAAAGTGGCTGCCCTGCACGTTCGCGACGCCGTAGTGCGCCGCCACCCGCTCGTTCAGGAACGTATAGTCGGCCGTCAACAAGTCCAGCGCCGCACCATTCTCCCGCACGACGCTGTCGAAGAAGAGCTCCGTTTCGCGGATCATCCCGCGGCGTAGCGACTCGTCGAACGCGAGCGAGTACGGGTCGCCCGGCCGCACCGCCGTGTCGGCCAGATTGCGAAGCTGCAGCCACTGTCCGGCGAAGTTGCGGGTCAACGCAACCGCGCGCGGGTCGGCCAGCATCCGCTGCACCTGCTGTTCCAGCGCCGCCGGATCGCGCAGACGGCTGTCTCGGCCGCCTCGAGCAACTCGTCGTCGGGGATGCTGCTCCAGAGGAAGAACGAGAGCCGCGACGCGAGCTCCAGGTCACTGATGCGGTAGACGTCGGCGCCCGCCAGGTCGGGCGGCGGCGCCTCGACACGGAAAAGGAAGTCCGGACTCGCCAGCAGCCAGCGAAGCGCCAGCTCGATGCCCGCCTCGAACGATCCGCCCGCCGCGCGCTCGTCCGCGTAGAAGCCGAGCAGCGTGTCGAGGTCATCGTCGGTCGCAGGCCGCCGGTAGGCAAGGCGCGCCAGGGAGAACAGGATACGGGCGGCGCACCGGGCCTGCTCGTCCGGCGCCGCACCAGCCGGCACGTGAAGATCCGCGCCCGGATCGGCGTCTCCCCGCCCCGCGCGGGTTGTAGGGACCGGTGACGGTGATGCTCGAGACGATTCGGGATCGGCCCGGCCGCGCCGCCGCGCCGCGGGTTCTGAAACGGCAGCCGGACCTGCTCGACGAGCGCCGCCGGGTTGCGGAAGAAGGTCACCCCGACGTCGTGCGGACCTGCGGGAACCGGCACGCGCACCGTCACGCTCGACGCGTTCGCGTACGGGTTCGACCCGCCGGCGTCGGGATCGGGCGGCGCGAGCGTGACCACATCGACCTGCTCGCCGTCGACGGTGATCTCCAGGCGGTGCGGGACGCTCACGTTGCGGGACCGCCCCAGCTCGACCTGGATGTCGTACTCCGCCTCCTGCGGGAACTGGTGCGTCACCAGCGCACCGCCGCGGGTGCCGAACGGCAGCCGGTCCATGCGGTCGTGCTGCTGCATGTCGGTCGCGAGGCGGTAGGTCTCGCCCACGACCGCCGGCGGCGGGCTCCCGACCGCAGCCCGGCTGACCGTCCTGGCCGCCGCGAGGTAGCGCTCCAGCAGCGACTGCGACATCCGCAGCGCGGTCCCGATGTTGTCGAAGCCGTAGCTGGAGTCGTCGGCGGGCAGCAGGGCGTCGGCGTCGACCTCCAGGGCCAGCAGGTCGCGGACCGCGTTGCGGTACTCGGCGCGGTTTCGCCCCGCTCGGAACGGTGTGGCCTCTGAATGACTCACACACACGCGACCGCGCCCCTGACGCTCGGAGCTCACTCCGGCAGCGCCGGCGCCCAACGAGTGTAGACGCGACGCCGCCGCCGGCTCAGAACGGCAGACCGACCCGCACGTAGTAGCGCGGCCCCTCCCGCTCGACCAGCGGGAACGCGGTGCCTGCGCGCAATCGCAGCGGGACCCCGTACAGGGCGAGCAGGTCGGCGCTGACCTCGAAACCGGCCGACAGCAGAACGCTCGGCCGGGGACTCTCGTCGCCGGAGGACGACACGCGGCCCCACGCGTTGCCGCCGTCGAGGAAGACCGAGCCGAAGATGCGGTCGACGTGCAGCGGCAACGTCCCGCGTCCGCGATTGACGAGCGCGAGCGGCGCGCGCAGCTCCACGCTGGCGGACCATGCGGTGCGGCCCGATTGCGGGCCGCACCGCATGGTCCGCCAG
>WTGR01000384.1 GCA_011523485.1 Acidobacteriota bacterium | reverse complement strand
GCCGGTCCCGTGCCGGAAGCGCGTCGACGACCGCCAGCAGCCGGGCCTGCCGCTGGCCGCTCAGGTAGCGATCCTCCGGCGTGGGCGTCGAATCGCGGACCGGCCGGAGCTCGAGCAGCGAACCCAGGCGCCGCCGCCGCGCCTCGCGCGCCCGGTGCCGGAGGGCGAGGTTGTGCGCCACCTTGAAGATCCAGCCGCGGAGATTCGACCGGTCCTTCCCGCGCGCCACGTGATCGAACAGCGCGAGAAAGACCTCCTGAACGATGTCGTCCCCGTCCCGGTCGATGACGCCGAGCGCCCGCACGTAGCGGTGGACGCCGCCGCGATACGCGTCGAACAGCAGCAGCACGGTCTGCCGGACCTCGTCCGGCGCCGCCGGGGCGACGGACTCCCCTACGCCGAGGGGCAGGTCGAGTGCGTGGTCGTGAACCGCGGGCGCCATGGATTCTCGCCGGGCAGTCTACACCCGACGCGGCAACCGGGTCGAAGCCGCCGCGACGTGGCCGGGCGCCGAGATTCCGCCTGAACGGATCGGCGGGCGACGGAATGTACAGACATGAATCTCACGCCGGCAGACCGTCCGCTCGTCGTCCCCGCCGCGGCGCCGCGCCGCGCCGCCGGGAACCCGCTCCATCGGCTCGCCGTCACCGGGGCCGCCGTGCTCTGCCTCGGCGCGCCGTCGACCGCCGCGGCGCAGACCGGGTCGCTGACCGGCACGGTTACCGACGCGCAGGGCGCCGCGGTGCCGGGCGCCACCGTCACCGCCGAACCGGCGCCCGGGCCGGGGGTCACGGTCACGACCGATGCGGGCGGCGGGTACATGCTGGCCCTCGAGCCCGGAACATACACGGTCACCTTCACGCTGAGCGGCTTCGAGACGCAATTCCTGGAGGACGTACAGATCGCGGCCGGCGAGACGAGCGTCGTCGACGTGATGCTGCCCGTCGCGGCGATCGCCGAGCAGGTCGACGTGGTCGGGCTCACCCCGCTGCCGGGGGTCGGTGTCGATCGCGACCGCGTGGCGGCGCCGATAACCGTCATCGACGGCGGCGAGTTCGCGGACCGCGGCGCGGCCT
Organism: Acidobacteriota bacterium; assembly: GCA_011523485.1. The sequence continues at coordinate 1,454 of WTGR01000384.1, read as the reverse complement.
CGATGGCCGACGCGTTGAACGAACGCCTCGGGGCGGTGACCCTCGAAGGGACGACCACGAACCTGTTCCAGCCGACGTTGCGCTTTCGCGGCTTCACCGCCTCGCCGCTGCTCGGCCTGCCGCAGGGCATCGCGGTATACCAGAACGGCGTCCGCATCAACGAGCCGTTCGGCGACACGGTGCAGTTCGATCTGCTGCCCCAGTTCGCCCTCGACCGCGTGCAGCTCAGCGCCGGCTCCGACCCGGTCTACGGACTCAACGCCCTCGGCGGCGCCCTCGCCCTCGGTCTCAAGAACGGCTTCGACAACAGCGGCTTCCGCGGGGAGTTCTCCGGCGGCGCGTTCGGCCGGCTGTCGACGACCGCCGAGTACGGGACCGGCAGCGGACCGTGGGCCTTCTACGCCGGCGCGACGCACTTCAGGGAAGACGGCTGGCGCGTCGCGTCCCCCTCGGAGGTGACGCAGGCGTTCGCGGACGTCGGCTACCGGGACGGGGGCGTGGACGCCGGCTTCAGCTTCACCTACGCCGACACCAGCCTCAACGGGAACGCCCCGGCCCCGGTGGAATTGCTGGAAGTCGACCGCACCGCCGTCTTCACCTTCCCGGATACCACCGAGAACCGGCTGGGCTTCGTGCAGGGCCGCGCCAACGTCGCCGCGTCCGACGTCTGGTCGGTGCAGATCACCGGCTACTACCGCGACCTCGATCGCCGCACGCTGAACGGCGACGAGGCGGAGTTCGGGGCCTGCGAGGACGACGCGCTGCCGGCCGGGGCGCCGGAAGGGACCCTCTGCTTCGGCGCGGACGACGACGACGACGATGACGACAACGGGCACGACGACGACAACGGCCACGATCACGATGATGACGACGACGACCATCACGCGGACGATGATGACGACGACGACCACGGACACGACGACGACGACAACGGACACGATGACGACGACGATCATGACGAGGAAGAAGAGGCGACGCCGCTGGTCGACCTCGTCTCCGGGCGCTTCATCACCATGCTCGACGCCGCCGGCGACGGCGCGTACAACCGCACCACGACCCTGGCGCAGGGCTACGGCGCGACGGTGCAGGCGACCGCGACGACCGGCGCCGGCTCGCGCGAGAACACGTTCGTCGTGGGCGTCTCGGCCGATCTCGCCGACGTCGCCTTCGCATCGAGCAGCGAGCCGGGCTCGCTGACCGCCGACCGGGGGGTTCTGGGTTCGGGCCTGCTGACGAGCCTGTACGGCCTCGGCGGCGACGACCTGTTCAACACCAGGCTGGAGACGGCGAACACCGCGTTCGGGCTGTACATCAGCGACACCCTGTCGCTGTCCGAGCAGATCCACGTCACCGTCTCCGGGCGCTACAACCGCGCCGGCATCGACATCGTCGACCTGCTGGGCACGTCGCTCAACGGCAGCCACACCTTCGGGCGCTTCAACCCCGCCGTGGGC
>WTGR01000713.1 GCA_011523485.1 Acidobacteriota bacterium | reverse complement strand
GGTCTTCACGTCGGCGAAGTCCAGATTGATCATGCCGGGCACGAGAATCAGATCGGAGATGCCCCGAATGGCCTGATGCAGGACGTCGTCGGCGAGCAGGAACGCGTCGGTCAGGCTGGTCGTCTGCTCGATGTGTCCGAGAAGGCGTTCGTTGGGAATGGCGATGACCGTGTCCACCGACGCGCGGAGCTCGTCCAGGCCCCGGTCGGCCTGCACTGCCCGCCGCTTGCCCTCGAACTTGAAGGGCTTCGTCACGACTGCGATCGTCAACGCGCCGAGCTCGCTGGCGAGAGCGGCGACCACCGGCGCGGCGCCCGTGCCCGTCCCGCCCCCGAGGCCCGCCGTGACGAACACCATGTCGGCGCCGCTGAGCGCGGCGATGAGCTGCTCGGTATCTTCCAGGGCCGCCTGACGGCCGATGTTGGGATCCGCGCCGGCGCCGAGACCACTCGTCACCTTCGTCCCGATCTGCAGGCGGACGGGCGCCTCGTTCTGCGCCAGCGCCTGGGCGTCGGTGTTCGCCACGATGAAGTCGACGCCTCTGACGCCCCCGGCCACCATCCGGCCCACCGCGTTGCTCCCGCCGCCACCGACACCGACCACCTTGATCCGGGCCCCGGTTCGAACCGTGTCCTCCAGGGTCAGTCGAAGATCTCCATCCAACGCCGGCTCGGGCCCGGGCAGGATTCTGCCGCTCTCCGCCATGCCATCCTCCTTCGCCTCTAAAAGAACTCCTTGAACAGGAGACGCAGTCTTCCCGCAACCCTGCTCAAGGCGCCACCCGTGTGGTGGTCCTGCTCGGACATCTGACGCCGGTTCGCGTACATGATCAGCCCGACGGCCGTCGCGAACGCCGGATCGTTGACGTGATCCGTCAATCCGCCCGCACCGACCGGGCAGCCGCGGCGGATCGGCAGATCGAAAATCTGATCGGCTATCTCCGGCATGCCGTCGAGGGCGCAGGCGCCCCCGGTCAACACGATGCCGGAATTGAGCGCGCCCTCGTAGCCGCGGTGCTGGATCTCGTCCCAGAGCTGGTGAAAGACCTCTTCGGCGCGCGGCTGCAGCACGTCGGCCAGGATGCGGCGAGACATGATCCGCGGCTGGCGGCCGCCCACGCTGGCGATCTCCACCGTCTGCTCTTCGTCGACCAGCGCCGTCAGGACGCACCCGCTGCGGCGCTTCGTCTTCTCCGCCTGCGGAATCGGGGTACGCAGGCCGACGGCGATGTCGTTCGTGAAGTGGTCTCCGCCCAGCGCGATGGCGCCCGTGTGCCACAGGCTGCCGCGCTCGAATACCGCAAAGTCCGTCGTCCCGCCGCCGATATCGACCAGGGCTACTCCGAGCTCCTTCTCATCCGACGTCAGGACGGCCTCCGCCGCCGCAAGCTGGCCGAGCACCGTGGCGGCGACGGTTACGCCGGCCCGGTTGACGCAGGTAACCAGGTTCTGCGTCGTCGAGGTGCTGCCGGTAACGATGTGGACGTTCACCTCCAGGCGGGCGCCCGTCATCCCGATCGGGGCTCCGATGCCATCCTGCTCGTCCACCACGAAGTCCTGCGGCAGCGTGTGCAGCACTTCGCGGCCGTTCGGCAGGGACACGGCCTTCGCGGCGTCGATTGCGCGCCGGACGTCCTGGCGCGTGATCTCGCGGTTCTGCCCGGCGACCGCCACCACGCCCCGGCTGTTGAACGCCTTGACGTGACTGCCGGACAGCGCGAGATGCACCGTGTCGATCTCGACACCCGCGGTGAGCTCGGCTTCCTCGATCGCCTTCTTGATCGACTCGACAGCCGCCTCGAGGTTGATGACGACGCCGCGGCGAATGCCGTGCGCGTCGGCGACTCCGATTCCGATGATGTCGACGCCTCCGTCCTGCATCGCCTCGCCGACGATGGCGGCGACCTTGGACGTGCCCACGTCGAGGCCGACGACGTACTGCTCTCTACGTGCCACGCTGCCTCCGTTGACCGCTGTTCGCCGCGGGCCCGGTCCGGGCCGCTTCCGTCAGTCTCCTTTGCAACGCGATGCGGCGCGCCACGGCGGCCGCGTCCGCCGGACCGACGTACACCCTCTCGTCGAACCTCACGTCCACATAGTCGATGTCGGGCACGACCTGCCGCAGCGCCGGCGAGATTTCCAGATAGGTCCGGAGCCGCGCAACGAACCGCTCGGCGCCGAGATGCACGCGGACCGGATCCCCGTCCAGCAGCACGACGGCGTCGTGCGGATTGGCGACGTCCACCTGCGAAACGCGCGCGGCAAGGCCGCTGTCCGCCTCCACTTGTGCGATCAGACGTGCGGCGAGCGCCGCTCGACGCTTGTCGATTGTCGAGCCCCCTTCGCCTCCGCGGGCGGAGAACCCGTCGATGATCGGCAAGTCGAGGTCGGAGAACCGGGGACCGAATTCATCGATCACATGCCCGGTGACGTCGACGAGATAGAGACGGGAGCCGAACCTGCTCAGCCCGACCGGCTCCCGTTCTTCCAGTGTCACATGCACCGCCGAGGGCAGGACCCGACGCAGCGCCGCCTCGCGGATCCATCCGGACGCGAGCAGGCTCGCGCGTCCCGCCTCGAGATCGGCGACCAGCAGATTCTCGCCGCGCAACGGCTCCATGAGGCCCGCGACCTCGCCGGCAGACAGGCGTTCGTTGCCTTCGACCGTGATCGTGTCGACACGGAGGACATCCGCGTGGCGCAACCAGGCGAACGCCCAGGTGAAGCCACCGGCCACGACCAGAGCCAGGCCCAGATGCACGACGAGCCCCCGACGGCGCGCCAACCACCGGCGCCGTACCGGCTGCACGTAAGCGCGTCGAAACCGCGGTTCGGGACGTGCATGCACCGCCATCACGCACCCCGCCCCTGGAGCAGCTCGACGAGACGCGGGGCCAGCCGCCCGATCGACCCCGCTCCGAGCACGGCTACCAGATCGCCCGCCGCCACCATTGCCCTCACGCGCGACGCCGCATCATCGAGGCTGGCGGCGATCTCGACGGGGATCCCGGAATGGCGCCGTACGGCCCGCGCGACGGCGGCCGCGTCGACCCCCTCCAGACGGGACTCGCTCGCCGCGTAGACCTCGGTGAGCAACAGGGCGTCCGCCTGCCCGAGCACCTCACCGAAACGGTCGAGCAGACGCGCCGTCCGCGAGTACCGGTGCGGCTGGAACACCACGATCACGCGGCGCGGAGACCCGAGTCGGGCGGTCTGCAGGACCGCCTGAATCTCCGTCGGGTGGTGAGCGTAGTCGTCCACGATCTCGATGCCGCCGGGCAGGTGGTGGCGAGCATGTCGACGGGCGGCCCCGGAGAAGCGGCGCAGGGCGCCGGTTGCGGTTTCGGGAGGGACGCCCAGCCATGCCGCCGCTCCGATGGCCGCCAGCGCGTTGAGCAGGTTGTGGCGACCCGGAACCGCAAGGGTCAGTTCCACCGCGGCGCGCCGACCCCGGACGTTCGTGACCACGCGGGCCGTGGATCCCGACGGCCCGAGCTCCACCCGATCCGCGCGCACGCCCGAACAGGGGCTCTCGATCCCGTAGGTCACGACGGGGCGCGGGCAATGCGCCGCCACCCGAGCGGCCTGGGGATCATCCGCACACGCCACCATGCAACCGCTCTCCGGCACGCTGGCCGCAAACGACCCGACCGCGCGAACGAGCGCGTCGAATCCGTCGTACGCCTCCAGGTGCTCGTCGTCCACGTTGGTCACCACCGCGATCTCGGGAGCCAGGTGCAGAAACGACCGGTCGCTCTCGTCGGCCTCGACCACCATGAACGGCCCACTCCCCCGCCGGGCGTTGCCCCCCAGAGCGTCGACCACTCCTCCGATGACCACCGTCGGATCCAGCCCCGCCGCCTCGAGAATCAGCGCCAGCATGGACGTGGTCGTGGTCTTGCCGTGGGACCCGGCCACGGCGACGGCCCGTTTCCGCTTCGTGAGCTCCGCCAACATCGCGCCGCGACCGACGATGGGAATGCGCCGGCGCTCCGCCTCGACGAGCTCCGGGTTGTCCGGCGGCACCGCCGACGAGACCACGACGACGTCCGGCGCCCCGACGTGTGCCGCCGCATGTCCTTCGGCGATCCGAATGCCGATCGAACGGAGTCGAGCCGTCGCCCGCGAGGCCTCGAGGTCGGACCCGCTCACCTCGTAACCCGCGCCGTGCAGCAACTCCGCGATGCCGCTCATTCCAATGCCACCAATGCCTACCATGTGGATCCGTCTGACCCGTTCGAGCACACGGTCCCTATCTCTCCGCGCCGGCAACCGCCCCGGCGCATCCCATGAGCTGCTCCGCCCGCTGCAGCACCCTGTCCGCCGCATCCCGCTTCGCCAGGCGCCCCGCCGCCGCGGACATGGCCGCGCGGCGCTCCCGGTCCCCCGCGAGAGCAATCATCCGGGGCGCAAGACACCGTTCGAGATCGACCTCTTCGATGACCTCCGCGGCGCCGGCCGCAACGAGCACCGCCGCGTTCCGGCGCTGGTGGTCGTTGGCCGCCGTCGGCAACGGAACGACCACCGCCGGCAGGCCGGCCGCCGCCACCTCCGCCAGCGTCGTCGCTCCCGCGCGGCAGATCACCAGATCGGCCGCGCGCATTTCCTCGTGCATGATCTCGAAGAAGGCCGCCACCCGGGCGTTCACACCGGCCTCGCGGTAGGCCGCGCGAACGCGGTCGAGATCGTGCGCTCCCGTCTGGTGGATGATGCGTACGCCGCCGGGCGCCGTGGCCAGTACGCGGGCGGCGCCGGCCAGCGCGACGTTCAGGGCATGCGCCCCCTGCGATCCGCCGAGGACGAGCACCGTCGACGGACCGGTCCGCCCGGCCCGCTCGACGTGCGCAACGTCGAAGAACCCCTCGCGCACGGGGTTGCCGCTCAGGAACGCCTTCGCCCCGAAACAGGACGAGGTCGTCTCGAACGAGACGGCCGCCGCCCGCACCAGAGGCGCGAGCATCCGATTGGTCATGCCCGGCACCGCGTTCTGCTCCATCACCATGGTCGATCGCCCCGCCAGCGCTGCGAGCAGCACCACCGGCCCGGCGCTGTAGCCGCCGAGTCCGATGACCAGATCCGGACGGGCGCGGCGCAGCACGCGCGCCGCGTCGCAGAGCGTGAGCGGCGCTATCCCGATGGTCCGGGCGACGGCGAGCGGCGACTTGCCCACGAGCCCCGTCGTGCGGATCGGTTCGAACGGGAACCCCTCGCGCAGCAGAGCCCGCTCCTCGATGCCCCGGCCCGTTCCGACGAACACCACGTACGCTTGCGGATGGCGCCGGACGAGCGCACGCGCCACGGCGATGCCGGGAAACAGATGGCCGCCGGTGCCGCCTCCCGCGAACATCACCCGGGGCGCGCCCGTTCGGGCGGCCCGGCCCCCACGTCTCGCGATCCGCCTCTCGTCCATCGCCAGGGTCAACGTCTGAGCGCCGCATGCTGCGATACGTTCAGCAGGATTCCCATACCGATCAGCCCGATCAGGAGCGACGACCCGCCGGCGCTGACGAACGGCAGCGGAATGCCGGTCGTCGGCAGCAGTCCGAGCACTACGCTCATGTTGATGAATGCCTGCATGGCGACCATCGTCGTGAGCCCGATCGCCAGGAACGCACCGAACCGGTCGGGCGCATGGCAGGCGACGAGCAGACCGCGCCAGGTGATGATCGCGAAGCACAGCAGAATCACCGTTGCGCCAAGCAGTCCCGTTTCCTCGGCGATGACGGCATAGATGAAGTCCGTATGCGGCTCGGGCAGGAAATGCAGCTTCTGCAACCCGCGCATCAGTCCCAGGCCCACGAGGCCGCCGGTGCCGACCGCGATCTGCGACTGAATGACCTGAAACCCGTCTCCCAGCGGGTCGGCCCACGGATCGAGGAACGCCAGCAACCGCCTCATGCGATACGGCGCGCTCGACAGCACGAGGTACAGGGCCGGCGCCAGCACGAGCGCCGCTCCGACCACGTAGCGGTAGCTGAGCCCCGCGACGAAGACCATCGCCGCCACGATCACGACGACGGTAAGCGCCGTGCTGAAGTCCGGCTGCAACAGGATGAGTGCGGCGAGGCAGGCCGTGAGGCCGCCTATCGGCAGCAACGCGTAGAGGGCGTCGTTGACCCGGTCCATCCGCCGCTCGAGTTGCGCCGCCGCAAACATGATCAGGGCAATCTTGGCGAGCTCCGAGGGCTGCACGCCGAATCCCGCGATGCCGAACCAGCGGCGGGTTCCGTTGATCGGGTCGCCGAACAACACGGCGACGAGAGCCAGCAGCGTGACGCCGACCGCCGTCGACAAGACGGCCGGCTTCTTCAACCGCCGGTAGTCGACGCGCATGACGCCCCAGAGCAGTCCGAACCCCATGACGGCCCACATCACCTGCCGGAACAGAAAGTGGTACGGCCGCGCGTAGCGATCCATGGCGAGCAGGGCCGACGCGCTGTAGACCATGATGACGCTCGCACTCAGGAGCGCGAGCGTGGCGAAGAAGAGCAACTTGTCGGGTTTGAGTTTCCGCGCCATACTCGCCACCTGCGATGGTCGTGTCGCAAGGCCTAAAGTTCGCGGCCGGTCGACCCGAAACAGGGGTTACGCGATCACGTGAGCGGTCAGCAGTCATCAGTCAGACCCGGGTGGAGACACCAGCCTCGCAGGCAAGGGATAGCCTGCGCTCCCAGCGGCCAGCTCTTCACCGCGCAAACCGACTGATGACTGCTCACTGCTCACGTCCGTCGCTCTCCGAAACCGGCGACCCGAGCGCCGCCACCGCATCCCTGAACGCCGCGCCTCGAGCGGCGTAGTCCCGATACATGTCGAGGCTGGCGCAAGCCGGCGCCAGCAGCACGGCTCCGCTCGGGCGGGAGCGCGCCGCGGCCAGACGTACCGCCTCATCCATCGTCTCCGCCTCGAGCACGTCGACCTCCGGCTCCAGCGCGCGTCGCACGCGGGGTCGCGCCTCGCCGATGGCCACCACCGAGGCGCCCCGCGCCGCCAGTGCGGGGCGCAGGTCCTCGAACCGCCCGCCCTTGAACCGGCCGCCGAGGATCACCACCAACCCCGGACCGAAGCACTCGATCGCGGCGCGCGCCGCGACAACGTTGGTTGCCTTCGAATCGTTCACGAAGCGGACGCCCGCGCTCTCCCCCACGAACTCCAGGGTGTGCTCGAGGCCGCGGAAGGAACCAACGGCTCGCGCCATCGCGCCGGCGTCGATCCCCACCAGGGTGCCGACGGCCGCCGCCGCCGCGATATCGCTGAGCAGGTGGCGCCCGGGGACTCGGACCGCGGACATCGGCACCAGGCACTCGTCCCCGTCGGCCGAGCGACGCGCGATGCCGTCCGCGGTGACCTGCACACCCTCGGCCAGCCGCGTCTCCACGGCGAACCTGAGCGCCCGCGCCCGACCGGAGCGTGCAATCCGGAGCACGTGCGGGTCGTCGGCGTTGATCACCATCTCGTCGTCCGGCGTCTGGTTCGCGAACAGCCGGGCCTTCGCGCCGGCGTACTCCTCGAAGCTCGCATGCCGGTCCAGATGATCCGGCGACAGGTTCAGGCACACCGCTATCCAGGGACGAAACGTTTCGGTGAGCTCGAGCTGAAAGCTGCTGACCTCGACGACGTGGACGACGTCCGGCGTCGAGCTCTCGACCTGGCTGCTGAGCGCCACGCCGATGTTGCCCCCGACGATCGCGCGGCGTCCGCCGGCTTCCAGCATCCGACCGGTCACAACCGCGGTGGTCGACTTCCCCTTCGTTCCGGTCACCGCCACCAGACGCCCTCGAAGCCAACGGGCCGCCAGCTCCACTTCGCTGATGACCGGGACTCCCCGGCGACGCGCCGCGGCAATCTCCGCCACCCGCGGGGAAACGCCGGGGCTCAGCACGATCAGGTCGGCGGCCCGCAGCGTGGCGTCTCGATGTCCGCCGCTCTCCAGCACGATGCCGTCGCCCGCGAGGCTGTCGGCCTCTGCAATCCTCGGGCCGGCCTCGCTCAACGTGACGCGGGCGCCGCGACGGGCCAGCAGCCGGGCGGCGGCAAGCCCGCTACGGCCGGCCCCGACCACGACGACACGCGAGTCCACGACCGAGAAATGCGTCATCGCAGCTTCAACGTCGTCAGGCTGAACAGCGCGAAGACCACCGCGGCAATCAGGAACCGGGAGATGATCTTGGGCTCGCTCCACCCGATCTGCTCGTAGTGGTGATGCAGGGGCGCCATCCTGAACACGCGCCGGCCGGTCAGCTTGAACGACCCGACCTGAACGATCACCGACAACGCTTCGAGGACGAACACCGCACCCACGATGGGCAACAGCAACTCCTGCTTGATGAGTAGCGCGACGGTCCCGAGCGCCCCGCCGAGCGCGAGCGAGCCGACGTCGCCCATGAACACGTCCGCCGGATACGAGTTGTACCAAAGGAACCCGAGCCCGGCGCCAACGAGGGATCCGCAGAAGATCGTGAGCTCGCCTGCCGGCGGAAACCGCACCAGCAGCAGAAATTCGGCGATGGCGGCATGGCCGCTGACGTAGGTCAGGGCCGTGAACGCGCCGGCCGCCACCGTGAAGATGCTGATCGCGAGACCGTCCAGCCCGTCCGTCAGGTTGACGGCGTTCGATGAGAACACCAGGACCAGCACCGCGAACGGGACGTACAGCCAGCCGATGTCCGGCGTGAACTGCTTGAAGAACGGGAAGATGATCTCGCTGCTGTAGAGATCGCTGTGCGTCAACTGCAGCAACGACAGACCGACCGCGGTCGCGACCGCGCTCTGGGCGATGAGCTTGCCCCGGACCGACAGGCCGCGGTGCGAGCGGCGCGCGATCTTGAGCCAGTCGTCGGCGAACCCGATGGCGCCGAAGGCGGCGGTCGACAACAGGGCGATCTGCACGTAGACGTTGGTCAGGTCCGCCCAGAGCAGGGTCGGCACGAACGCACCCGCCAGGAGCAGCAGCCCTCCCATCGTGGGCGTGCCCGCCTTGTCCTTGTGCGTCGGCGGCCCGTCGTGCCGGATGATCTGACCGATCTGGAGCGCTCGCAGCCGGCGGATCGTGACCGGGCCCAACACCAGCGTCACCGTGAACGCCGTCAGGCTCGCGGCCGCGGTCCGGAAGGTGATGTACTGGACGACGTTCAGCAGGCTGAAGTCCGTGTGCAGCGGATAGAGCAGGTGATACAGCATCACGCATGCTCCGCCTTCAGTCGGTCGGTGACGCGATCGACACGGACGCCCCGCGAACCCTTGACCAGAACGAGATCGCCCGCCCGGACGAGCGCGGCGGTCAGCGAAGCTGCTTCGTCGCTCGTACCACAGGTCACGGCGTGGCCGACGCTCATACCGGCCGCTCGGGCGCCTTCCGCCAGCGATTCGGCGCCGGCGCCGCCGACGGCCACGAGCACGTCGAACCCGGCCTCTACCGCCAGTCTGCCGCAGGTGCGATGCAGCACCGGCGCGCGGGGTCCGAGCTCGAGCATCTCGCCCAGAACCGCGACGCGGCGCCGGTGCCCTCTGTCGCTCCCCAGCGACCGGAGCACCTGCTCGAGCGCCGCCGGGTTGGAGTTGTAGGAATCGTCGACGACCGTCACCCCCTGGGTCAGGCGGAGCACCTCGCCACGGCGTGGCGGGGGTGCGAAAGCCGCCGCCTCCCGCAGCATCGCCTCCACCGGGACCTGGAACAGAAGGGCAACCGCGATTGCGGCGACCACGTTGGCCACCTGACCCGCTCCGAGCAGCCGCGTGCTCAGGCGGCCGGCGCCGCCAGGTGTCTCGACCGCCGCCCGCATGCCGTCGATTCCGCGATCTTCGACGTCCGTGGCTCGAACGTCGGCCGGCGTGTCGACTCCGAAGGTGGTCACGCCGCCTGGAAAACCGCCGATCCGCTCCATGGCCAGTGTGTCCCCGGCGTTCACGACCAGGTGGTCACGCGCGGTCGCACCGTCGAGAATCTCCGCCTTGGCGTCGGCGATCCCCTCGATCGAAGGAAACGACTCGGCATGGACCTCCGCCACGTTCGTCCAGACGCGGACGTTCGGCTCCGCGATGCCGACCAGCGTATGGATCTCGCCTGCATGGTTCATGCCGAGCTCGACCACCGCCACCTCGGGGCGGCGCCTGAGCGCCAGCAGCGACAGCGGGAGGCCGATGTGGTTGTTGAGGTTGCCTTCGTTGCGGAGCACGTCGTGGCGCGTGCCGATGAACGCCGCCGTCAGCTCCTTGGTCGTCGTCTTGCCCACGCTTCCGGTAATCGCCACGACTTTCGCGCCCGAACGACGCCGGACGTCACGCGCGATCGACTGGAGCGCATGCGTGGTGTCTTCCACGACGATGGTCGCCGGGGCGACCCCGCTCGCCCCGGTGACCGGCGCCGCCGTCGCGTCGCTGACGATCACGCCCGCCGCTCCTCTACCGACTGCCTCGGCGATGAAATCGTGACCGTCCAGCCGGTTGCCCCGAATCGCCAGGAAGACGTCGCCCGGACGGATACGCCGGCTGTCGATGGAGATGTCTCCCAACTCGACATCCGGGAGGCCGGCCACCAGCCGCCCTCCGGCCGCGAGGGCCAGTTCCCCCG
>WTGR01000108.1 GCA_011523485.1 Acidobacteriota bacterium | reverse complement strand
CGTCGATCGCCGGGGACGCGTCGTGCGGTGCGCGCGCCGTGTTGGCGGCGCGCTCCGCTCGCGGGCGGAGCTGCCACGGCTGCGTCGTGAACGCGCGCTCGACGTGACGTGCCGCGGGCGCGTGGTTTCGGTTCGTCTCGGAGCGGGTGCGTGGCTGCGCGGCACGGCGGTGAATCGCAGGCGGCTGCTTGTGGTCGGGGCGCTACGGACGCGCCGCTCGGCCGGGGTGCTCACGTGAGCGTTGGCGGTTTGCGGCGTCGGTATCGTGGGACGCGTTGTCGTGCGCCTGCGATGGCACGATCAGCGATCGAGCTCGTATCGCGGCGCGCGACGTCGCGGCGCCGGGCACGCGCAGCGGGTCGGCGTCGAGAGCGACGCGGCGGCGATATCTTGCGTACGCGGAGCAGTCTACGCGCTGATGGCCGCTTCCAGGTTCCCGAAACCGATCCGGCTCGGCACGCGTGCCGTGCGCCGGTCGAACGCGAAATGCTCGATTTCATCGCCAGCCGGCCCCGCGGCGGCTCCGAGCGCGCCGGCGCCTGGCCGTCGAGAACATCGTGGCGGACGGGAAGCCGTGCGCCGCGGCCGCGATTCGCAGGTACTGCAACATCTCGGCGGCATCGTCGCCGACAACGGCCTCCCGCGCCGGGTCGGGAACACGATCGGCGTGTCGCCGAGCGTGCGCGCCGCGTCGAGCATCTCCACCGCCCGCCGGCACAACGGGACGACCCGGTGCTCGCGCCTGGCCTTCATCCGCGTCGGCGGGATTGTCCACCGCGCTGATCAGGTGGATCTCGGTCCCCTGCGCCTGGCGCACCTCGCCCGAGCGCGCCGCCGTCAGAACCCGGAACTCGCAGCGACCGGCGACGAGGCGATTCGAACGACGGTGGTAGAGTACGGTCGGAGTCCGGCTGTGAGCCGCCAGATGACCACCCCATACGATCCAGACAGCCCCCTGTGGTGGGGAATCGATCCGGACGGCAGACCGAACGCGAAGAAGCTGAGCGAGATCGTCGAGACGATGGTGCGGATTGCCCGACCGGAGAAGATCATCCTCTTCGGGTCCGGCGCCAGGGGGCGCATGAACGCCCACAGCGACCTGGATTTCCTGCTCATCAAGAACGACACCCAGCCGCGGGCGACGGCCCGGCGAATCCGGCGTCAGGCGCCGCGCGGACGGCCGCCGCTGGATATCCTCATCGCCAGTCGCGAGGATGTCGAGCGGAACCGGCACAATCCGTCGTTCGTCATCCACGATGCCCTCAAGGAGGGCAGGGTGCTCTACGATGACCGAGCCGAGCGCCGATGAGCTGGCGATACGCTACTGGTTGCAGTCGGCCCGGGATCGACTGGAGCGAGCGGAACGATACGACTGCCGGAAGAACCCGGCGCTGGGCTGCGAAGACGCACAACAAGCCGTGGAAATGGCGCTGAAGGCGCTCATCACGGCGCGCGGGTCCGCGTTCAAGCGCACGCACGAGATCGAGCACCTGTTCCAGCACCTCGAGATGCTTGGTGAAACGGCCCCCAACGGGGTCCGGGACGCAGAGGAACTGAGTGACTTCGGCGGGGCGGAGCGATACGAGTTCATCACGGGGACGAGGAGCGTACCGACGATCGAGAGTTACGAACGGGCGACCGTTGCGGCGCGCCAGACGCTGGAATGGAGCGAGCGTCGGATCGCCGAACTGCGCCCGGAGATTCCGCTGACGAACCCACGCGACGACTACGCTGGAAAGGACCCGAAGGGCGGGACGCCCAGAACTCGGGAATCAGCCGGCGCTGTCGGCCACGAGGATGGTTCCGTGGACCCAGGACCGGGCGAGCCTTTCAAGGGCGGCGTGCCCGACCGCGCGGCGCTGCGCTATAGGACCCGCAGCGCTGTCGACTCGGGTCGCCGACACGAATCGTCGTGGGACCGCGACTGATCTCACCGCCCTTCGCGCAGCTCACCTGCCCGTCATGCTGCCGACACTGGCGAGTCGGACCGCGGGCCGAAAACGCGTTGCGGCCTTGTTTCACAGGGCCGAGAGGCCGGTTTCTGATCCCCTTTTGCCCGCCGTTACGGTAGATACAACGAGACGACGAAAGACTTGGTCCCGGGGAATCCGCGAGCCCATCGCGGCTCACCAGCGCAGGCAGGGATCGCCGAGGTCGGACAGGTTGTCGAGGACCGGGACAGCGCCGGGGACATCGTCGAGCGTGTCGTTGTCGCGGGCGTGCTCATCGAGCATGGCGCTGATGGAGACCTCGGCGTCGTTGAACGCGTGCTTGAGCAGCCACCAGCGGCGACGGGTGCAATGGATGCAGCGTTGGTAGCCGGCGTGCACCAAGCGCCCGCAGGTGCCCGCTTCGATCGGCAGGTCGACGCCGACGCACAGCAGCTTGCGCTGCTCGCGGATGCGGCGCATGTACTCGCGGTTGGCGATGCGGTAGCGCATTCGCCGCAGATGTTGGCGCTGCTCCGGGCGGAGCATGTCGATGAGCGTCATGGTGCGTCCTCCGGGGGTGAGCCCGACGGGGCCGGCTGG
>WTGR01000328.1 GCA_011523485.1 Acidobacteriota bacterium | reverse complement strand
ACGGCGAGGAGTACGTGGCCGCGGCGCTGTCGAGGCGGCTCGGTCTGCCCATCAAATTGAACGTTGCGTCGCAAGAACTTCATCCAGCCCGACCAGTTCCTCTACAAGACCCAGATGGGGGCGGTCTACGACTCGGGCGACTACGAGAAGGCGCTCGACCGCGCTCTCGAGGTAGCCGGCTGGGAGCGGCTCAAACAGGCGCGCGACGCGGCGCGGGCCGGCGGGCGGCTCGTCGGCCTCGGCTTGTCGATGTACGTCGAGAGCTGCGGTCTGGGACCCTCGTCCTCGCTGCCGCCCGGCGGCTGGGAGCACTCGCAAGTCACCGTCGAGCGGGACGGCCGGATCAGCGCGACGACCGGCGCGTCGCCGCACGGACAGGGCAACGAGACCACCTTCGCGCAGATGCTGGCCGACCAGTTCGGCGTGCCCCTGGACCACGTGACGATTCACCACGGCGATACGGCGGTGGTCAAGCAGGGGATCGGCACCTTCGGCAGCCGCTCGCAGGCGGTCGGCGGGGCGGCGCTGCACGACGCGGGCGCGAAGGTGAAGGCCAAGATGGCGAAGTTCGCCGCGGCACTGCTCGAAGCCCATGAGAGCGACCTCGTCTTCGAGAACGGGACGATCGTCGTCAAGGGCGCCGCCGCGTCCGCCAGGCCGTTCGCCGAGGTTGCCGCCTATGCCTACCGGCCCGTCAGGCTGCCCGAGGGACTGACCCCGGGATTGAGCGACGAGGCGTTCTTCGAGCCGCAGAACCACACCTATCCGTTCGGCTGCCACATCGCGATGCTGGAGATCGACCTGGAAACCGGCGAGCCGCGGTTGCTGAAGATGGTGGCGGTCGACGACGCCGGGCACCTGGTCAATCCGCTCATCGTGGAAGGGCAGATCCATGGCGGCCTGGCGCAGGGGATCGGGCAGGCGATGGTCGAGGAGGTCGCCTATGCCGCCGACGGACAGCCGCTGACCGCGTCGTTCATGGACTACGCGCTGCCGCGCGCGAGCGATTTCCCCCGCTTCGAGCTCGACAGCACCGTCACCCCGACGCCGATCAACCCGCTCGGCGCGAAGGGGGTCGGCGAGGCCGGGACCATCGGCTCGACGCCGTGCATCGTCAACGCCGCGGTCGATGCCCTGAGCGGCTGCGGCGTGCGGCACCTCGACATGATGCTGCGGCCCGAGAAGCTCTGGCGCATCATTCAGGGCCACGAGACAGCCAGCAGTTCCGACGCCTGATGAACCAGCGACATCCTGATCGAATGCTCGATTTCCGCCGATCCACCCGCGTCCGGTGGCGTCCAACGGTGCGTTTTGCCGAGGAATTCGCGGACTTTCGCTTCCAGGGGTGTCCAGGAATCGCACGGGCGTCCGCTCCGTAGGGCGTCACTTTGGGTGTCAATTCCGGACGGATCTGGGGCCTGCAAGACATCGTGAAGGGCGGCGCTTGATCGGAAGCTCGTCGTCGAGTTGGGATCGTGCGGACGGCTACCGAGATTTGGAGCTGCAGGCCGTCATTCGCCGCCGCGGAGCACATCATCCAGCTTGTCGAGGACGCGGAGCCCTTCGTCGATGGATCCGCGCGCAAAGTGCTCGGAACCGTGTTTTCCGGCATCGGGATGGGCGACGTCTTCGGCAGCAGCGAGTTGCTGCGAGCGAGCAGGACGCCGCCAGTCCTGTGGTTGGGTGGGCCGAAGGATGCCGCGGTCCGGTGCGGCCCGCGCCGCCGTCCTGCGCTGAAGAAGGGGAGTTGGCGGTCGGGCGCCATTCCGGGTGCGATCGTCTGCGCGGCCCTGCCCCGGCCGCAGTGGCTGCTGGCCATCCCGGACGCCATCCGGCAACTGGAGGACCTGGACCGGGAGCTGCTCGTGCGGCGCGACATAGAGCAGGTGTTCGGGGTCTCGCGGGCGCGCACAGCGCAGCTGATGCACGCGTCGGCGCCGTTCTGATCGGGTATGCACGGACGCTCCCGCGCACCAGGCTGCTGCGGCAGCTGGCTGCGGACGTACCGGGATGGCACGGAGTTTCGGGGGAAGCAGGCCCGGCGCGAGCATCTGATGACGGAGCTGCGGAAGGCGCGGCTGACCGGCATGCGGGTGACGGTTCGGGTCGAAGTGCTCAAGGGACGGTTGTCGGGTCTGCCGGCGGGCGTGGTGGTCGAGCGCGACCGGATCGAGGTGCGCTATACGGCCGCGAAGGAGGCCGTGGTGAAGCTGTTGGCGCTGGCTACGGTGCTGAACAGACTCGAGCGGTTCGAAGCGCTCGTGGCGGGGGAGGGGAGTTCGGGATGAGCGAGGCCCTGGTTGCAGCGGTCACCCGGCCGCCGGATCGTTCCGATCGTCGCTCCGAGGATGATCTTCGTCTCGGCTCGTCAATGACCGCGCTACGCGGCGCGCTTCCCGGTAATCGCTTCGCGCAGTCCCTCCAGGAGCCCTTCGAGTTTCGCCATTCGCTCCCGCAGCTGTGCCATCTGTTCGCTGGTCTCCTTGCCCTGCGCGTCGATTCGCTCGTTCGTCTCCTTGCCCTGCGCGTCGATCCGAT
>WTGR01000115.1 GCA_011523485.1 Acidobacteriota bacterium | reverse complement strand
CGCGCGACGAGTCGCACAAGAGCCAGCGCTACAAGCTGGGCGAGCTGCTGCGGGACTCGTCCGATCACATCCTGCTGCTGACCGCGACGCCGCACAAGGGGGATCCCGAGAACTTCTCGCTCTTCCTCCAGCTCCTCGACCGTGACGCCTACGCCGACGTGCGTTCCATCCGGCAGGCGCTGCTCGAGGCGGTTCGGATTCCACGGGATGTCGACGAGGGCCGCTTCCGCAACATCTGCCAGAACGCCCTGGAAGGACTGGCGACGAAGAACCTGAACCTGGAGATGCTGGTTGAGCGGCGCGCCCGCGCCCGCGAGCGGCGGGTCGTGCCGGAGACCATCGCGCGGTTCTTGCGTGACGCCGCGCCGCTGGCGCCTTTGAAGCTCGACTTCATTGGCGGGTTGGCGCACACGTTCGTGCCGGGGCGCACGCCGGCGTCGCTGCGCCGCTACGAGCGCGAACCCGACTGGAAGCTGCCGGAGCTCGTGATGCGCTATCCGCGTTGCAGTACGGACCGCGACACGGCCCAGAAGCATGCGCTTGAGTGGGTCACGCCGGGCCACCCGCTGTTCGAGGCGGTGCGCCGCCATGCGCGCGAGCAGGCGCTCGAGCCGCTGGCGCGCGGCGCCACCTTTCATTCTCTGGCGCACGACGCGCCAGCGCGGATCGACTTCTACCGCGCACGGGCCGTCGACGGACTCGGCCACGTCGTGCATGAACGGGTCTTCGCGGTCGAGCTGGCTGGCGACGGGGACCCTCGGCAGTGCGAGCCCGGGGTGCTCGGCAACCTGAGCCCGGCCTCCGCTCCGGATGCGCTGCCCGAGATCGCGCACCGGCCGGAGTCGGTGTCCTGGCTCCAGGAGCAGGTCCTCGTACCGTTCCTCGATGCCACGCGCGCCGAGCGTCTGGCCGAGGTAGAGCGCGTTGCGGATCACGTCGAGCTCTCGCTCACGGAGCTCTTGCAACGTACGGATGAGGAGATCGGGCGGGCTGCCGGCGACGTGGACGAGGGGCGCCAGGGCGCCGAGGGACGGCTCGCCCTGGCCGAGGCCCGACATGCGGAGCTGCTGGCTCGCCGCGAACGGCGGCGTCAGGAACTCCAACAGCAGCAGGCGCTCTCGCTGCAGGGAGTCGAGCGGATGACCAGTGTGCTGGTTCTGCCGCATCCGGACCGCGGCGCCGCCGATGTGACGCGCCACCAGCCCGGACCGGAGACCGAGGCGACGGCCATGCAGGTCGTCATGGACCATGAGCGCGATCAGGGTCGCTACGTCGAGGATGTCAGCGCGAGGAACCTCGGCTACGACGTCACCAGCCTGGACACGACGTCCGGCGATCTCCGGCTGATCGAGGTCAAGGGTCTCGCGGCCGCCACCGGCACGATTCTGCTGACTCCCAATGAGCGCCGCGTCGCCGAGGACCGCCCCGACTGCTACTGGCTGTACGTCGTCACCAACTGCGGCGAGACGCCGGTGCTCCAGGAGCCGATCGAGAACCCGGCCCGGTTCCCGTGGCACGAGGTGAGGAAGGTGCAGCACTACTATCTGAAGGTCGACGCCATGACGAGGCCGATGCGCGTGAGAGACGACCGGCCGGAGTACGGAGCGGAGACATAGACGTGCAGGAGAGCTGATGAGCAGGGATTTGCGGTTCCGGCGTCTGCGGCTGCGCAATTGGAAGAACTTTCTGCGCGTCGACGTTGCCCTCCAGGACCGCCTGTTTCTCGTGGGAGCGAACGCGTCGGGGAAGTCCAACTTCCTGGATGCCTTTCGGTTTCTCCGGGATATCGCCCTCTCCGGGAGCGGGTTCCGTGAAGCCGTCCTTCACCCTCGGCGCGGCGGAGTCAGCGGCATTCGTTGTCTGGCGGCTCGTCAGTACCCCGACGTGGAGATAACGGTTCACCTCGAAGAAGAGGGCGGCGGCGTGGCGTGGGAGTACGAGATCGCGTTTCACCAGGACAAGCAGCGGCGCCCGCGCATCCGGACGGAGCGGGTGAATCGTGACGGAAAGGCGCTGGTCAAGAGACCGAACAAGCAGGATTCCGCGGACCCGGAGCGGCTCACCCAGACCTACCTGGAACAGGTCAACGTCAATCAACCGTTCCGGGAGCTGGTCGCGTTCTTCAGCTCCATCCGCTACCTGCACCTGGTTCCACAGCTCGTTCGGGAGCCCGATCGGTCAGTCGGCCGCTCCAACGATCCTTTCGGCGGCGACTTTCTGGAGCAGGTCGCCAAGACGCAGGAGCGCACGCGAACTGCCCGGCTTGGTCGCATCCAGCGCGCCCTGCGCGTGGCCGTGCCGCAACTCGAGCAGATCGACCTGTGGCGCGACGCGCGCGGCACGCCGCACCTGCGGGGCAAGTACCAGCACTGGCGAGCGCGGGGAGCGTGGCAGAGCGAGGAGCAATTCTCCGACGGGACCCTCCGTCTGATGGGGTTGCTCTGGGCGGCGATGGACAAGGGAGGTCCGTTGCTGCTCGAAGAGCCGGAGCTGTCGCTCCATCCCGAGATCGTACGCGTGCTGCCGCAGATGCTGGCCCGCGT
>WTGR01000651.1 GCA_011523485.1 Acidobacteriota bacterium | reverse complement strand
TGCCTCGCCTCGGCCTCGGGCGTGAACGGCGGCATCCTGCCGTTCGGCGGGTCGACGACCAGCGACGTGCGCCGCGTGCCGACCGTCGTCGTGCCGCGGTCGAGCCAGAAGTTGTTGTAGAAGCCGGGGGCGCCGTTCTCGCCGCTGTCCACGCTCTCGGTCACCGTGGTGCGCACGGCGGCCCGGTTCAGCAGCTCCTCGTTTCGATCGAGCGTCTCCTGCTCGAGGCGCGCCGCCTCTTCCGCGGTCAGGAACTCCTGGTCCGCCAGCGCGTCGGGCCGCTCCATGGGGGTGATGGACCGGAAGTCCCAGACGCCCTGCAGGTCCGGGGCGCCCCACGGCGTCCGGGGCGTGTCCGCCGCGTTCTCCGCCTGGGCCGCCGCGGCCAGGGGCGTCAGCGCCACGATCGCGACCGCCGTCACCAACGCCGCGAAGTACCGATGGCTCATCGTCCTCCTCCTTCTCCCTCTTCTCACGTGGGTCGAACGGGTCCCAATCCGTTTCGGATGCGACCTCGTCGTGTTCTTCCAGGTTCCGCCTCGCCCCGATTATAGAATCACGTCATGCCAATCTACACGCGCAAGGAGTTTCTGAACCTCGGCGCCGTGCTGGCCGGGGGGGCCGCGGCGGCCCGGTTGCCGATCGCGGCGGCGCAGGAGCCCGCGGGCGAGGCGCTCCGGGCGGACCTGGCGGTGATCGACGCACGGGTCTACACCGTCGACGACGCCCTGCCCCGCGCCGAGGCGTTCGCCGTCCGGGGAGACCGGTTCGTCGCCGTGGGCAGCACCGACGACGTGCGGAACCTCGTCGGTCCGGACACCGAGGTGATCGACGCGGCCGGGATGACCGTCACGCCGGGGTTCATCGACACCCACTCCCACCCCAGCGGCGTGAACGAGCTCTACGGCGTGAACACCAACCTGCGGACGGTGGCCGAGATCCAGCGCGCCCTGCGGACCAAGGCCCTCGACACGCCGCCCGGCCGCTGGGTGCGGGGTTTCATGTTCGACGACACGAAGGTGGTCGACGGTCCGCTGCACCGGATCCACCTGGACGAAGCGGTGCCCGACCATCCGGTGAACGTGGCGCACCGCGGCGGGCACACCAACTGGTTCAACAGCACGGCGTTCGCGCTGGCCGGCATCACCCGCGACACCCCGGATCCGCCCGACGGGCGGTTCGCGCGCGACGCCGGCGGCGGGCTCTCGGGCATGGTGGCCGAGCACGCGCGGGACGTCTTCGCCGATGTCGGCGAGCGCGAGGATCTGACCGCGGAGGAGCAGCGCGCCCGCGCCCGCGAGGGGATGGCCCATATCTCGCGGCTGATGACCGCCGCCGGCCTCACCACCGTCCACGACGCCGGCGCGGGCCGCGGCCGGTTGCTCGCCTACCAGGACGCGCGCGAGGCGGGAGAGCTGCGCCACCGCGTCTACGCCATGGTCCGCGGGCCGTACGAGCGGTTGCGCGACGCCGGCGTCTACACCGGCCTCGGCGACGAGTGGGTGCGCATCGGCGGGGTGAAGTACGGCGCCGACGGCTCCGCGTCGGAACGCACCATGCGGATGAGCACGCCGTTCGAGGGCCGGCCGGACGACTACGGCATCCTGACGATGTCGCAGGAAGACATTCACGAGGTCGTCGAGGACGCGCACCGCCACAACTGGCAGGTGGGCATCCACGCCAACGGGGACGTCACCATCGACATGGTGCTCAACGCCTACGAACGCGTCCTCGCCCGCTGGCCGCATCCCGACCGCCGGCACCGCATCGAGCACTGCTCGCTCGTCAACCCCGAGCTTCTCGCGCGGATCCGCGACACGGGATCGATCCCGACCCCGTTCTGGACCTACGTTCACTTCCACGGCGAAAAGTGGCGGAACTACGGGGCCGCGAAGATGGAGTGGATGTTCGCGCACCGCTCGTTCCTCGACTACGGCATCCCGGTGGCGGGGGCGTCCGACTACACGCCCGGGCCGTTCGAGCCGCTGATGGCGATCCAGAGCATGGTGACCCGCCGGGACTTCGACGGGCAGGTGTGGGGCGCCAACCAGCGGGTGAGCGTGGACGAGGCGTTGCGCATCGGCACCCTCCACGGCGCGCGAGCGTCCTACGAGGAGCGCGACAAGGGCTCGATCACCGCGGGCAAGCTGGCCGACTTCGTCGTCCTCGAGCGCGACCCGCACGACGCCGATCCCGATGACATCAAGAACATCGGGGTGGTGCGCACGGTGGTCGGCGGCCGGACGGTGCACTCGGCGAGCGCGTAACGGGTCTCGCGTGTCGATACACGCGGTCTTCGGGGTAGACTGATCCCATGAGTCCCGAGGTCATCGCCACCGTGCTCACAGGCGCGGGCGTGCTGTTGGGTGTCTGGCGGATGGTGGAGAGTGTGCGCCGCGAGTTGCACGAGACACGTCGTGATCTCATCGGTCAGATCACTGCCGTGAACACGCGCATCGATAACATCCTGTTGGCGGATCGCAAGACCTAGCGACCTAGCGGACTAGTGCTGTGCCACACCTAAATGTGCGGGTGCGCGGTGCTGGGATTCGTCAA
>WTGR01000894.1 GCA_011523485.1 Acidobacteriota bacterium | reverse complement strand
CTACGACGGCGACGGCTGGATCGACATCTACGTGGCCAACGACGCCACCGAGAACCTGCTGTGGATCAACCAGC
Source organism: Acidobacteriota bacterium (assembly GCA_011523485.1). Next base: position 10,633 of record WTGR01000894.1, on the reverse strand, counting down.
GGGACGGGACCTTCCGCGACGTGGCGCTGCTGGCCGGCGCGGCCCTGAGCGGCATGGGGCTGGCCGAGGCGAGCATGGGCGTGGACGCCGGCGACTTCGACAACGACGGCGACGAAGACCTCTTCATGACCCACATCACGAACGAGGGCAACAACCTCTACGTGAACGACGGGACGGCGTCGTTCCGGGATCGGAGCACGGTATCGGGGCTCGGCGCCGGCAGCCTGCCCTATACCGGATGGGGCACCACCTGGTTCGACTACGACAACGACGGCTGGCTCGACCTGCTGGCGGTCAACGGCACGGTCATCGCCAGTCCCGGACCGGCGGATCGTCCGTTCCCGTACGACCAGCGCAAGTCGCTGTTCCGCAACCTGGGGGACGGCACCTTCGAGGACGTGTCCGGGGCCGCTGGCGCGGTGTTCGATCTGTCGGAGACGGGTCGCGGCGCCGCCTTCGGCGACGTCGACAACGACGGCGACGTCGACGTGGTGGTGGGTAACGACACCGGCCCCGTGCGGCTGCTCATCAATCGGGTCGGCAACCGGCGGCACTGGATCGGGCTGCGGCTCGTCGGGGCCGGCGGGCGCGACATGCTCGGCGCCCGGGTGGCGGTGCGTCGTCCCGGGGAGCCGACCCTGTGGCGCCGCGCGCGTTCGGACGGCAGCTACGCCTCGGCCAACGATCCGCGCGTACTCGTCGGCCTTGGGGACGCGGACGGCCGGCCCGCGGTGGAGGTGCACTGGCCGGACGGGCGGACGGAGACCTGGGAGGACGTCGAGGTCGACCGATGGACCACGCTCGAGCAGGGAACGGGGAGTTCCTGATGCCGGGACGATGGAGGTCCGGGGCCGAAGGGCCGGCCGCCATGCTGCGGCCGGTGGCGATCCTCGGGCTCGCGGCGCTGCTTGCGGGATGCTCCGCACCGAACGGGCCTGCCTCCCGGGACTCGCAGGCGCCGGTGGACATGGCGGCCGGAACGCAGGATTCCCCGGTCGCGATGGCGTCCTGCGGGGACGTGCTGCCGGACCTGAGCCGGGTCGGTGAATCGGTGCAGGGGCAGGTTCGCGACCGGCATGCCGCATTGCCGCCGCGCGACGAGCGGGCCGGTCTCCCGGCCGTGCTGGCGGCCGAGGCCGTCGGCATGATGGGGATGACCTTCATGGCGGCGTGGTTCACCGACGAGGCCGAGCCCTGCCTGCGGGAGGCGGCGGCCTTGGCCCCGGACGACGTGCGCTGGCCCTACTACCTGGCGCAGTTGTACCGCGACCGCGGCGCCCTGGACGAGTCGGCCGCGTTCTTCGAGCAGGTCCTCCGCATCCAGCCCGAGGATCCGACGACGCTGTTCTGGCTTGGCGACATTCGTCTGGAGCAGGGCCGGCCCGACGAGGCCGAGCCGCTCTTCGCACAGGCGCTGGCGCTGTTTCCGTCGTCGCTGTCGGCGCGCTACGGCCTGGCCCGGACGGCGCTGCTCGAGGAGGACTTCCGCCGCGCCGCCGATCTGCTGGAGGAGATCCTGGCGCGCAATCCGGAAATCGGCGCGGTGCACTACCCGCTCGGCATGGCCTATCGGGGGCTGGGGGACGACGCGAAGGCCGAAGAGCACCTGCGGCGGCGCGAGAACGCCGAAATCCGGCCGGCGGACCCGCTGATGGCCGCGCTCGACTCGCTGCTCACGACCGCCGGCACCTACGAGAACAGCGGTCTGGAGTCGCTCGACCGTCAGGAATGGCCGGCCGCGATCGAGCAGTTCCGGCAGGGGCTTGCGCTGGATCCCGACGATCCGGGACTGCGGCACCGGCTCGGCACGGCGCTGTTCATGACCGGCGATCTGAACGGCGCGATGGCCGAGTTCCAGCGGGTCGTGCGGACCACCCCCGACTATTTCCCGTCGCACTACAGCATCGGCGTGCTGCTGCAGGAGACGGGACGACACGCCGAGGCCGTCGCGCGGTTCCGGACCGCGCTGCGCCACCGGCCCGGGGACGATGCCGTGCACCTGCGGATGGCGATCAGCCTGCGGCGCGCGGGCGATCCCGAGTCGTCGCTGGCGTACTACGAGCTGGTGCTGCGCACGAACCCGGACGCGCTCGAGGCCCGGTTCGGGTACGCGATGGCCCTCGTGCAGCTCGGGCGTTACCGCGAGGCGCACGACCGCCTGGCGACCGCGATGGACGCGTTTCCCCGGGAGACCTCCTTCGCGCATGCGCTGGCCCGGCTGCTCGCCGCCGCGCCCGACCCGACGATACGCAACGGCCGGCGGGCGATGACGCTGGTCGAGCAGGTCATGGACGCGGAACCGGAGCCGACCCTCGATCTCGGCGAGACGATGGCGATGACCCTCGCCGAGGTCGGCCGCTTCGGCGAGGCCGCCGACGTGCAGCGTGCGCTGATCGGCGCGGCCGAGCTGGCCCGGTTGCCGGAGGTGGTTCGGCGTCTGAACGTGAATCTCCGGCGCTACGAACGGGGTGAGCCATGCCGTACGCCGTGGCCGGCCGACGCCATGCCGTGATCGTCGGCCGGGCGGCTTCGAACGGTGTGCTGGGACCGAGTGCCGAGCCCCGGCTCGGTCCTTCTCATCTTCGCCGCTTCGTCGCCATCGCCGCCCTCCTCGTCGTTTGCGTCGGGGTGCACCCCGTGTTGCCGGCGCAGACGGCGCAGCAGTTCTACCTCACGGTGCTCGATCGGGACGGCGTCCCGATCGTCGATCTGCAGCCCGGCGACGTGACCGTCTTCGAGAACGGCGTGCCGGGGCAGGTGACGCACCTCGTGCGGCCGACCGCGGCGGTCGACGTTTTTCTCCTGGTCGATACGAGTCGGGACCTCGTTTCCGCGACACCCCACCTGCGGCGGGCGTTGCTGGGGTTCGTCGACACGCTGGCGGGCAGCGCGCGGATGTCGTTGATGGTGTTCGGCGGCACGCCGAGGAGCGTCGTGGCGCCCACCATGCGCGCGGCCGAGATGCGCGAGGCGATCGCGCGGCTGTTTCCGAGTCCCGGATTCAGCAACAACTTCCAGAATGCGTTGATCGAGGCCCGTCGGAGAATCGCCGAGCAGTCGCCGCGACGCCCGGTCATCGTCGCGGTCACGTCGTCCGTCGCGAGCCGCCAGCCCTCGGACCTCTACGTCCGGGACTACCTGAATCCGCTGACGGAGATCGGCGCGCCGATGCACATCGTGGCGCTGCGCCGGCGGCCTGGCGATCTGCTGGGGAGTTTCGCCGAGATTGCGGCGCGCACCGGGGGCCGGTTCGCGACCGTCGCCAACCACACCCGGCTGGAGGCGCCGCTCGCCGCCATCGCGGACGAGATCCTGGGCCAGTACGTGTTGACCTATATCCGTCCCGAGCTGCCGGCCGATATCGACTCGATCGGGATCAGTTTGAGCATCGCACGCGAGGATGTCACGGTCCGCGTCACGCCCGTACTGTGAAGCGCGCCCGATGCGGGGCGGCGGTTGTCCGTTCCGGCACCGTCCTGACACCGACTTCGCGTTATAGTGAACCGATTCGGAGCCAAGGAGAACCGCCATGGCGATGTCCACGCGATCGCTCCGTTCGTCGCGTCTGCGCCCGCTCGTCGCCGCCGCCGCCGTTCTCGCGCTCTGGATGCCAGTGGACGCGGTTCTTCCCGCGCAGTCCGCGCAGCAGCTCTACCTGACGGTGCTGGACGACGACGGGAACCCCGTCGTCGATCTGCGGCCGTACGAGATCTCCGTGGCGGAGAACGGCGTGCGGCGCGAGGTGTTGTACCTGGCGCGCCCGAGCGGCCCCGCGGACGTGTCCATCCTGGTCGACACCAGCGAGGCGGTGGTGCCGTCCACCACCCACGTCCGGCGGGCGCTGGGCGAGTTCGTCGTTGCTCTCGACGGCTACGCGCGGATGTCGTTGATGACGTTCGGCGACCTGCCGGTGCGGGTGGTGCCCCCGACGACGCGCCTCGGCGTGATGCAGGAGGCGGTCGACCGGGTCTTTCCGGCCGTCGGGGCGATTCCACGTTTCCAGGACGCGCTGATACAGACGGTGCGCGACATCCAGAATCGCCAGCCGAGCCGGCCCACGCTGGTCATCATCACCTCGGACCAGGTGCCGGGCGCGTTCGCCACCGAGTCGCCCAACACTTCCGCCCGCCCGGTGCAGCAGGTCGTCGGCGTGCTGCAGGCCATCGGCGCGCCGGTGCACATCGTGGCGCTACGGAGCAGCGCCTCCTTCGATATCGTGGGACGCGGTGTCTTCGATCGCGCGTCGGCCTTCAGCGGCACCGCCGACAACAACATGCGCAACTCGATCATGGCCCGTGAGACTCGCGACTGGTTGATGGCGCTGGAGACGGCGTCGCAGAGCACCGGCGGCCGGTTGGTCAACACCTATGCCAGCGCCGGCCTCGCGACACCGTTGCTGGAGATCGCCAACGAGATCGCGGGCCAGTACATCCTGACCTATTCGCGTCCGGAGCTCCCGCTCGACACCGACACGATCGACATCCAGATCGGCATCGCCCGCGAGGACGTCACCGTGCGTGTGACGCCCGTCGTCTGACCGCACGATGGCGACCGTCGATGGCTTCAGCGGGCGGTACGGGCGGTGGAGCCATCCGGCGCGCCCTGCGCCGGTCTTCGTGCAGTGAGGTGGGCGCTGCTGGCGTGGTCGGCGGCCGCGATGATGGCTGCGTGCGCTCCGGCGGACCCCGGGTCGCGCGCGTCCACGGACGCCTCGGCGCCGCCGGTCGCGCCGTTGGATCCCGCCGTCGAGCTGTTCGAGGACCGGGCGACGGAGACAGGCCTCGATTTCGTCCACTTCAACGGCATGACGGGCGGCTTCTACCAGCCGGAGATGATGGGGCCCGGCGCGGGTCTCTTCGACTACGACAACGACGGGGACCTCGACGTCTATCTCGTGCAGGGCGAGCTGCTCGGCGACGGGACGCCGCTGATGCCGCTGCCGGAAGGACAGCCCCCCGGCGACAGGCTGTACCGGAACGACCTCGAGGTGCGGCCCGACGGCACGCGGATGCTCCGGTTCACCGACGTTACGGCGGAAGGCGGTCTCCGCGGCGGCGGCTACGGCATGGGGGTGGCGGCGGGCGACTACGACAACGACGGTCGGGTCGATCTGTACCTGACGCGCTTCGGGCGGAACCGGATGTTGCGCAACCGGGGCGACGGCACGTTCGCCGACGTATCCGCCGAGACCGGCACCGACGAGCCGTCCTGGGGCGTGCCGGCGGCGTTTCTCGACTTCGACGGCGACGGCTGGCTCGACCTGTTCGTCGGCAACTACCTGAACTACACGCTGGACACGCATACGCAGTGCTACAACCGCTCGGGGCCGCCCGACTACTGTCCGCCGGAGGTCAGCCCGCCCGCCCCGAGCCGGCTGTACCGCAACCGGGGCGACGGGACGTTCGCCGACGTCACCGCGGCGGCCGGGCTGGGCCGGGAGTTCGGGCCCGCGCTCGGGGCCGCGTCGGCCGACTTCGACAACGACGGCTGGATCGACCTGTTCGTGGCCAACGACCAGCGCGAGAACCAGCTCTGGGTGAACCAGCGCGGAAGCGGGTTCCGGAACCTGGCGTTGCTGCAGGGCGTGGCGTTGGGGGCGGCGGGGGACGCGAAGGCGGACATGGGGGTCGACGCGGGCGACTTCGACAACGACGGCGACGAGGATCTGTTCATCACCGAGCTGACCGGGCAGGGGAGCACTCTCTACGTCAACGACGGCGCCGGGCTGTTCGAGGACCTGAGCGCCGCCTACGGCATCCGCGCCGCGAGTCTGCCGTACACCGGGTTCGGAGCGGGCTGGATCGATATCGACAACGATGGCTGGCTCGACGTCGTGGCCGTCAACGGCGCGGTGACGCAGCGTCTCGAGTCCCTCGGGCCGGAGAATCCCTTCCCGTTGGACCAGCGCAACCAGGTGTTCCGCAACCTCGCGGGAACGCGTTTCGAGGACGTGACCGCGCAAGCCGGCGCGGCGTTCGCCCGCTCGGAGGTGAGCCGGGGCGCGGCGTTCGGCGACATCGACAACGACGGCGACGCGGATGTTCTGGTGGCGAACGCCGCCGGCCGGGTAGAGTTGCTGATCAACCAGGTCGGTCACCGCCGCGACTGGATCGGGCTGGACCTGGTGGGTGGCGATGCGCAGCGCACCCTGGTGGGCGCGCGCGTCACGGTCGTCGGCTCGGACGGGGTGACGCGCCGGCGGCGGGCGCGGGCGGACGGCAGCTACGCGTCGGCGCACGACCCGCGGGTGCTGGTCGGGCTCGGGGACGAGGGGGCGGACGCGTTGACGGTGCAGGTCACCTGGCCGGACGGGCGGTCGGAGGCGTGGTCGGAGGTGCCGGTCGGGCGCTACAGCACGCTGTCGCAGGGCGAGGGAGAACCGCAATGAGCACGGGGCCGTGGCGGTCGCGGTGTGGGAGGCGGCGCCCTCCGCCGATCGGTTGGCTCCCGGCGGCCGTCTTTCTGGCGGCGGCCTGCGGCGGAGCCGGATCGTCCGGTTCCGAGGGTCCGGCGTTGTCGAGCCCGGGCGAGTTCGACTGGTCGGCGCCGCAGGCGGTGGATCGGCCCGACCTCTCGAGGTTGGCCCCACCGGTGCGGGCGCAGTTGCTCGAGCGGTACGCCGCGGTCGCCGGTGCGAGCGAGAGTGCCGGGGCGTCGGCCGTGGCGCTGGGAAGCGCCTACGGCGAGCTCGGACTCGTCCTGATGGCCGCCGACTATCGGGAGCGCGCCGAGATCTCCTTGCGCAATGCGCACGGGCTGGCGCCGTCCGCCGAGCGCTGGCCCTACTATCTCGCCCACCTGTACCGCCAGCGGGGTGATCGCGGGCGCGCGGCTTCCTTCTACGCCCGGGCCCTCGCCCTGGAGCCGACCAGCCTCGCGGCCCTGGTCTGGCTCGGGCGCATGGAGCTCGACCGCGGGCGTCCGGCCGCGGCGGCTGCCGCGTTCGAGCGGGCGCTCGCCGTCGATCCGGCCTCTGCCGCGGCCCTGGCCGGCGCCGGGCGCGCGGCCCTGGCCGCGCGCGATGCGGGGCGGGCGGTGGGCTACCTGGAGCGCGCGCTGGCCATCGCGCCGTCGGCCGCCAGCCTGCACTATAGCCTGGGCATGGCGCACCGGGCGCTGGGCAACCTCGACGCGGCCCGGGCACACCTGGCTCGGCGGGGCGAAGGCGTACCCGCCCCGCCCGATCCGTTGATGGACGTGTACAACGGCCTGCTGCGGAGCGCTCTCGCCTACGAGATCCGGGGCATGCGGGCCATGGATGCTCGCCGCTTCGACGAGGCGGCGGCGATCTTCCGCGAGGGGCTGGCCGAGACGCCGGAAGATGCCTCCCTGCGGCATCGGCTGGGAACCGCCCTGATGATGGCCGGCGACGCCGCGGGCGCCGTCGAGCAGTTCGAGGCGACGCTGCGGGTCGCGCCGGATTTCGAGAAGGCGCACTTCGGAATCGGGGTGCTACTGGGCATGAACGGCCGTCACGCCGAGGCGATCGCGCGCTACGCGGCGGCCGTCGAATTGCGGCCGAACTACCTGGAGGCGCGGCTGGGCCTGGCCGAAGCGCTCCGCCTGACGGGCCGTCTGGAAGAGGCCGCGGCCGAGTTCGCCGAGGCGATTCGCATCGATCCCGCGTTCGCGGAAGCCTGGATGGTGCGGGCCGTCATCCTGGTCCAGCTCGGCCGGACCCGCGAGGCGGGCGAGTGGTTGCGCGAGGCGCTGCTCGTCCATCCGGGCCATCCGGATCTCAGCGGGTTGCTGGCGCAGGTCGAGGCGGGCTGATTCAGAAGCCTCCGACGGAAACGCCGCGGGGCTCTCACGACGCCCTCCTACTCGCGCGGCGCGGCGTTGCCGGCCATGGCCACCGCCCGCGCGAGACCGATGGCCATGTCGGGGTCCTCCGGCGCGGCCTCCAGCGCCAAGCGGTAGTGCCGGATGGCTTCCTCCGTCTCGCCGCGGGCCAGCAGCACGTTCGCGAGGTTGTAGTGCGCGCCGGCGTGGACCGGGTCGAAGCGCACGGCCAACCGGTAGTGGACGAGCGCCTCGTCGAGGGCGCCGGCGGCGCTCAGCAGGCCCCCCAGGTTGTTGTGCGCCTGCGGATAGTCGGGCCGCAGGGCGATCGCGCGCCGGTAGGCGGCCATGGCCGCCGCCGTGTCGCCCTCGGCCAGGGCCACGCCGCCCAGGTTGAAGTGCGCGTCGGGGAAGTCGGGCGCCAGCGCGATGGCGCGCTCCAGGTGCTCGCGAGCCAGCGTTACCTGACCGACGTCGAGATAACGGACCGCGAGCGCCGCGTGGTTCACGGCGTCGGCCGGGTCGGCGCGGAGCAGCGACTGGTAGCCGAGGATGTCGTCTCGCGCCCGCTTGACCGCCAGGCTCTGCGCCAGCCGGCCGGGATCGCCGACCGGGAGCACCTGCAGCAGCAGCTCGGCCATCTCGTCGGTGGCCTGCGGTCCGAAGCCGACGGCGACGGGGGGATCGCGCGGATTGCGCGGATTGGCCGTCGAGTTGTCGAAGACGAAGCGCACCCGGAGGCGCGTGCCGGCGGGCAGATGGACAGGCTCGCGGTAGCGGTACTCGTCCTGCCAGTTGAAGTCCCAGTCGTCGATCCGCAGCAGCGGTTCCTCGCTGCCGTCCGGAAGGGTGGCCGTGGCCTCGACGCGCTTTCCCAGGTAGTGCATGTGGGGCGCGATTCCCAGGACGTCGACCGCGATCGGCAGTCGGTAGCGGTCTTCGACGAGGTGGGCGGGTTCTCCGGCGGGGATGCGGATGACCTTCGACGTGAGGAGCACGGACATCGGTGTCAGCGTCGCAGGACGGTCCGCGAAGTGGAGCCCGATCGCCGGCTGCACGTCGACGGGCTCGGCCGCGGGCAGGAGGTGGAGCTGCAATACGAGGTCGGTGCCGGGATCGAGCGGCCAGGCGATTGCGGCGGGCAGCTCCACCGGGGTCTTGCCGGGCGCCCAGCCCAGGAAGTGCCCGGCGGGGAACCGCGCGTGGTCGAGCATGAGCCCGTCGTAGCCGGGCCCTTCGTCCTCGGCGTCGAGGGCGCGGGCGCCGCCGGTTCCGTCCAGCAGGATGCGGGCGTGGTGGATCACGCGGCCGCCGCCGGGGCCCGGCCGCAGCTCGACGGCGCGCACCCAGCGGCGCGAGTCCAGTTCTACCGGGAGCACGAAGTTCCGATAGATGTCGGTACGGCCGGCGGGCAGCTTGAACGGCGTCTCCATGGTCACGATGAGATCGGGCGTTCCGAGCTGCCAGTCCCCGCCGGTCGCGGCCGACGGTCGGCGGTCGGCGGGGTCGCCCTCCGGTGCGCCGGCTGCCGCCCAGTCGGCGAGCAGGGCGATCTCGGCGTCCGCCAGGCGCCGTTCGTTGCGGAAGCGGCCGTGGCCCGGGACCGGCTTCCAGGGCGGCATCCGTCGCGCCGAGGTGGCCGCGGCAATCCGGGGCGCCCGCTCCCGGACCTCGCCATAGGTCGTCAGGCTGAACGGACCGATGCCTCCGGAGCGGTGGCAGCCGACACAGTTGGCGTCCAGAATCGGGGCGACGTCGCGGTTGAACGTCACCGGCGCGACGGTTTGTTCGGCCGTTCCGGTGCTCCCCCCGGCGGCGCCGGCCGTGGCGGGAAGCATGCCCGCGGCGGCGAGCGCCGCCGCGGCGGCTCGCAGGGCGATCGGTCCGTGCGCGGCGCCGCAGGTCCGTCTCATCGCATCGGCCGCAGCGGCTGTCGCTGCAGGTAGAGCGCCAGGCGGCGTTGCAGCTCCAGCATCACGGCGGGGCCCGCAATCCGCTCGGCGAGCGCGATGGCCTGTCGCTGCGCCGCCGCCGCGTCGTCGAAGCGGTCCGCCGCGGCGTAGGCGGCGGCCAGCGTGGCCTGCACGTTGACGTCCCGCCGGCCGGTGAGCGTTGCCGCGCGTTCGGCGAGCGCGACGGCCTCGTCCGGCGCGCGCAAGCCCGCGTCGGCGTCCGTGGCGAGGAGCCAGGCGAGGGACGTCAACGACTCGATGCCGTCCGGTTCCGACGCCAGCGCGAGACGGTAGTGCCGCGCGGCGTCGACGGGTCTGCCGGTCGACGCCAGCGCGCTGGCGAAGTTGTTTTGCGCCGCGGCGTTGCCGGCGTCCAGCGCCACCGCTCGCTCGAAGTAGGGGGTCGCCTCGGCGAGGCGGCCGAGCGCCCTCAGGACCGCCCCGAGGTTGTTGTGCGCGGCCGCGTGCGCGGGGCGCAGGGCGACCGCGCGGCGGAAGTGGCGCAGCGCTTCATCGAGCGCCCCGCCCGCCGCGAGCAGCGTCGCCAGGTTGTAGTGCGCGGTCGCCGACGCCGGGTCCAGCTCGAGCGATCGGCGATAGTGGCGGATGGCGGCCGCAGTGCGATCGGCGGTCATGTACAACACCGCCACGTCCCGATGGAGCACCGGATTGTCCGGGTCGGCGGCGAGCATCGACTCGTAGCCGACGATGTCCTCGTTGATCACCTTCGGCATGAAGGTCCGGACGAGGGTCTGGCGATCCGCCTCCGAACGCGGCAGCAGTTGCAGCCACAGATCGCCCATCTCGTCGTTGGAGAACTGCCCGAACCGGACCCGCCGCGGTGGATGGTCCGGGTTGCGCGGATTGGCGGCGGAGTTGTCGTAGACGTACTCCATCGC
>WTGR01000014.1 GCA_011523485.1 Acidobacteriota bacterium | reverse complement strand
GGGCTGCCCCGTGGTTCGATCGACGAAGAAGTTCTCCGTGCCGGGCAGGTCGGGGAGAAGCGCGACGATGTCCCGGCCGATCCGGTTCAACTCCTCCAGGTTCTCTCCGAAGACCTTGACGGCCACGTCCGACCTCACGCCGCTGGTGAGTTCGTCCACGCGCATCGCGATCGGCTGCGTGAAGTTGTAGCTCAGCCCCGGCTCCGTGAGCAGGAAAGGACGGATTTCCTCGATGATGCGTTCCTTCGTCATCCCCTCCCGCCAGGTCTCCCGGGGCTTCAGGATTACCCACACGTCCGTTTGATGCACCCCCATCCAGTCGTTCGCGAGATCGGAGCGCCCCGTCTTCGGCACCACCGTCTCGATCTCCTCGATGTTCCGCAGGAGTTCTCCCGCAAACCAGTTGGCGTTCTCCATCGACTCGTCCAGCGTCACGCTCGGCATTCGCACCTGCTCGACGAGGATCGAGCCCTCGTCCAGCTCGGGCAGGAACTCGGTGCCCAACAGTGGTATGACCACCAGGGAAGCGGCGAAGACCGTCAGGGCCGACCCCAGAATCGGAAGCCGGCGATCCAGAAACCTCTCCAGGAAGCCCCGATATCGGGGCCTGAGCCAATCCATGACGAGGTTCCTGCGGAGCCTGACTCCCCGCCGGAAGGTGAGCGCCGCAATCGCGGGCACGTAGACAAACGCCAGGATCAGGGAGCCGAAGACGGCGGTGGCCACGGTAATGGCCATCGGCCGATAGAGGATTCCTTCCATGCCGCCGAAGGTCACGATCGGCACGTAGACCATGAGGATGATCAGCACGCCGAAGAAGATCGGCCGGGCGACCTCGTGGGCCGCTTCCCGCATCACCGCCAGCCGCGGGCGTTCGGCTCCGGCCTTCTGGAGCCTGTGCACCATGTTCTCGACCATGACCACGGATCCGTCGACGACCATTCCGAAGTCGATCGCGCCGAGGCTCATCAGGTTGGCCGCAAGGCCGAACTCCTGCATCCCGATGAATGCGAAGAGCATGGAGAAGGGGATGACGCTGGCAACGATCAGCGCACCGCGGAACTCGCCGAGGAGCAGAAGCAGCACGGCGATGACGAGGAAGCCGCCCTCCAGGAGGTTCCTGGTCACGGTCTCCGTGGTCCGCTCCACCAGGTCGGCCTGATCGTAGAACTTGACGATGCGGACCCCGTCGGGGAGGCTTCGGTTCGCCTCGTCTATCCGCGCTTCGACATCGCGGATCACCTCGCGGCCGTTCCCCCCGCGGAGCATCATGACGATGCCGGTGACGACCTCTCCGTTCCCGTCCTGCGTGACCCCGCCCTGCCTGAGTTGCCGGCCCAGCTCCACCCGGGCGACGTCGTTCAGTTGGAGTGGCCGATCATCGAGATTGGCGAGGACGATCCGCCTCAGGTCCTCTTCGCCGCGGATCTGGCCGAACCCCCGCACGATGTACTGCTCCCGATTGTGCTCGAGGAAGTTCCCTCCGGAGATGCTGTTGTTCTCCGCGATCGCCTCGATCACCCGGTTGAGCCCGACGCCGTAGGTGCGCAGCGCCTCGGCATCCACAACGACGTCGTACTGGCGGACGAATCCGCCGAAGGAGTTGATCTCGGTGACCCCCGGCACCGTCTTCAATTGAGGGGCCACCAGCCAGTCCTGAATGGTGCGGAGTTCGGTGAGGCTGTACCCCTCGCCCACGACGACGTACTGATAGATCTCGCCCAGGGCGGTCGAGATGGGGCCGAGCTGGGGAATCGAAACGCCCTGCGGGAGGTCCCCCGCAACCGACTGGACTCTCTCGCTCACGATCTGGCGAGCAAAATGGATGTCGGTGTCCTCCTCGAACTCCGCCGTGACCGCGGACAGCCCGAAGTGACTGATCGACCGTACCTCGCTGATCCCGGGAAGCCCGTTCAAGGCGGTTTCGATCGGGAAGCTGACGAGTTGCTCCACCTCCAGCGGCGAATACCGGCCCGCCTTCGTGATGACCAGAACCTGGACCGGGGTGACATCCGGCAGGGAGTTGATCGGAAGCCGGGTGAAGGCGGAGATCCCTCCGACACCCATGAGCGCCACCAGCGCAAGGGCGACCACGCGCTGGCGGAGGCTCCAGTCGAGGATGCGGTTCAGCACCCGGCGGTCGCCTCGGCCGCAGCCACCCGGTCACGGGCTCGGGGCCCCGGAAGATGTGGCCTCACGGCTCCTCTCCGTACTCGGCGAAACGGGCAAGCGCCTTCAGTGTGAAGACCTGCGTGGTCGCGACGACATCGCCGGGTTCCAGACCGGACCCGATGATCGCTTCCTCGGCCCCGAGACGCGCGACCTCGACCGGCGTCGGGATCCAGGACAGGTCGTCTTCCCCGCGGACGAACACGACCGCCGTGTCCCCTTCGTATTCGACTGCGGAAAGCGGCACCACGATGACGGGTTCGCCGGGCTGTGCATGCACCGTTACGCGGACGCTCTGTCCGGGGACCAGGGCACCGTTAACCACCAGCGGGATGATCGCCGCCACCGATCGACTCCCATCCCCGACCATGGGGCTGACGGACATGATC
>WTGR01000268.1:3789-10716 GCA_011523485.1 Acidobacteriota bacterium | reverse complement strand
TCGGCTCGGCCGGCGGCATTTTCAGCACAACTCTGCCGATGGCGCCAGCGCCGCACCGTGAGGGGACGGTGAGGCCGGGACATGCAATGCTGCGCGAGGCGGTCGGGGCGCAACGGATCGTCCGCTCGGCGAAGCGGCTGTCGGAGAGATCGCACGCTCCGAATCCTGCCTGCATCGGCAGGGGAGGGACTGCGGCAACGGGCGTATCCGTTCCGGAGAGTTGCGGCTGTCCGGTGCGAGGCCCGGATGCCCACCCGCTCCGGCGCGATGCCGTGCGAAGGGGCCATGCGGCCACGACATGCCGCCGGCCGCCCGTGTCCTGTCCGGATCTGCGTTTCGGGTCGTGCTCCCGGGCCTTCAACGGATGCCGGGCGGAAGCGGTCCCGGTTCTGTCGGGGCCGCGCGGCGGCCGGCGCGGTCTACCCGTCCGGCTGCCGGCTCTTCTCCAGCGCCCTCTCGCGCACCGTCTGCTGGAGCAGGCGGAAGGGGACGTGGTCTTCGGCGGAACGCCGGGCGACGAAGCCGGTGCGGTAGCGGCGCCGGCCGAACGCGAGCGGCAGGGGAGCGACGGGCGGGCCGGGGAGCGCGTCCAGCAGGTCGAGGGGCAGCCATGCGAGCCAGGGGCCGGTGGCCAGGAGAAGCAGGCCGGCGGAATTGGCGCGAAGGACGGGGCGCACGCGCCGGCGGGCGCGCCTGCCGAGGTCGTCGAGCAGAGCGGCGAGGGAGGGGTCGTCGCCGGAGGCCTGGCTGTCCAGGTCGATCCAGGGCCAGCGGGCGAGCTCGCGGGGTCCGGGCGTGGCGGCGTGGAGCGGATGATCGCGGGCGGCGGCGACGCCGCCGGTGAGCTCGATGAAGCGCTCGCGCCTGAGGAAGCCGGGCAGTGCCTCTCCCGTGTCGACGCCGCCGGCGTGAAGGTCGCTCTCGCCGTCGGCCAGCAGGCGCACGCCCTCGCGCCAGGAGGCGGTCCGGAGCGTGAGCTCGACCTCGGGGAAGGCGGCGTGGAACTCGGCCATGGCGGGCACTAGGACGGCCCGCAGCCAGACCGGCGCGGCGCTGACGCGGTAGCGGCCGGCGTGTCCGGCGAGCTCGGCCGCCACCGCCGCCTCGCCCTCGTCCGTCTCGCGCAGGATGCGGCGCGCGCGTTCCACCGCGACGGCGCCGAGCCGGGTCGGACGGACGCCCGAGGGGACGCGCTCGAACAGTTTTCCGCCGAACTCCCTCTCGAGGCGGGCGATGACGCGGCTCAGCGCCGGCTGGGTCATGGCGAGCCGGTCGGCTGCGGTCACGATCCTCCGCGCATCGGCGACGGCGAGGAGCCTGACCAGGTCGCTGCGCCTTTCGAACATGCTGCCGATCCTCGGTAGCGGTGCGGCCGGCCGTGCTCCTGCTCGGCATCTCTTCCTCCCCTGCGAGTCGATCTAGGCGGTCCCGCCAGGGACTTCGAGGGCGGCCGGCCGCCACGAACCCGCGGTCCGCCATGCCGGGCGGACATCCCGGAGGCGGCGGTCTCGGGAGCGCGGGCCGGACGGACGTGCGGAGTGCGCCCGTTTCGTGCTGCGCTTCAGAGGCTTGTCCCGTCCGCGCGGGCCGGACGCGCGGCCGGCCGGCGGTGCCCCTGCGGGCAACGCCAGGCCGCGGACATGGCCCGGCCGGCATGCAGATTCCCCCGATCGGCATTTTATTTTCCGCCCGGCGGTCGCCAATGGTCACGGCCCATGGCACGGAGCGGGCGACGGCGGGCGGGTGGCGATCGCGGCCGGGGCGGCGTGCAGATCGTGGTGGTGGAGTCGCCGGCCAAGGCGAAGACGTTGGGCCGGGTTCTCGGCGACGGCTATCGGGTGTTCGCGACCCTGGGCCACGTCAGCGATCTGCCGGCGAAGGAAGGCTCGGTCAGGCCCGGGGACGGCTTCGCCATGACCTACGCCACGGGTGCGCGGGCCGGGCGGGTACTGGGCAGGATCGCGGCGGCGCTCGCCGACGCCGACGGGCTGATCCTCGCCACCGACCCCGACCGCGAGGGCGAGGCGATCGCTTGGCAGGTGGTGACCTGGCTTCGGCAGAGCGGCGCGCTCGGGGACCGGCCGGTGCGGCGGGTGGCTTTCGGTGAGATCACGCCGGACGGCGTGCGCGAAGCGATGGCGAACCCGCGCGCGCTCGACATGGACCTGGTGCGCGCCCAGCAGGCGCGGCGCGCGCTCGACTACCTGGTGGGGTTCCACCTCTCGCCGCTGCTGTGGCGCAAGCTGCCGGGGAGCCGGTCGGCGGGCCGGGTGCAGTCCGTCGCGCTGCGCCTGGTCTGCGAGCGCGAGATGGAGATCGAGGCGTTCGTCCCGCAGGAGTACTGGACCGTCGAGGCCGGCATCATGGCGGACGCCGGCGGCACGTTCACGGCGGCGCTGAGCGGTCTCGACGGCACGGAGCTCGACCGGCTCGGGCTGAAGAGCCGGACGATGGCAGAGGACGCGGCCGAGCGCATCCGCGCGGCCCGGTTCACGGTGGGGACGGTGGAACGCGGTAGTGTGCGGCGCAACCCGACGCCTCCCTTTACAACCGCCACGCTGCAGCAGGAGGCCTCGCGCAAGCTCGGCTTCGACGTGCGCAAGACCATGCGTCTGGCCCAGGCGCTCTACGAGGGGGTGGAGCTCGGCGGTGAGACCGCGGGCCTCATCACCTACATGCGTACCGACGAGGTCGGAATGTCGAGGAACGCGGCGCGCCAGGTCCGCGACACCGTGCGCCATCGTCTCGGCAATGACTACCTGCCGGCGCGGGCCCGCGCGTTCCGCTCCAGGGCCGGCAACGCGCGGGAGGCCCATGAGGCGATCCGGCCGACCGACTTCGCGCGCACGCCGGAAGCGCTGGCGGGTGATATCGGCGAGGACGAGGCGGGGCTCTACGCGCTGATCTGGAGGCGCGCGGTGGCGAGCCGGATGGCGGCGGCGCGGATCGACCGGGTCCGGGTGGCGCTGGCGTCGGAGAGCGCGGACGTGGTGCTGAGCGCGACCGGCTCGAAGACCGCGTTCGACGGCTTCCTGCGGGTCTACCGCGAGGGCCGGGACGAGGATGACGGCGCGGACGACGGGCCTGACATGGGTATGCCGGAGATGACCGAAGGCGAGCGGGCGTTCGTCGGCGAGGTGCGCACAGAGCGGCACTTCACCCGCCCGCCGCGGCGCTACACCGAGGCGGGGCTGGTGCGGACGCTGGAGGAGCTCGGCATCGGGCGGCCGTCGACTTACGCCGCCATCGTCGGTGTGCTGAGGGACCGGGAGTACGTCGTGCTGCATGGCGGGCGCTTCGTGCCGACCGAGCGCGGCCGGGTGGCGACCGCCTTCCTCGGCGCCTTCTTCGCCGACTGGGTGGCCGACGGGTTCACGGCGGAGCTGGAACGCAACCTCGACCGCATCGCCGGGGGCGAGACCGAGTGGACGGGGGTGCTGGGGACGTTCTGGACGGACTTCGAGGCGGCGCTCGGAGCGGCGGGCGAACTCAGGCGCCAGGACGTGCGCGCGGCGATCGCGGACGCGCTCGAGAGCTTCGCCTTTGGCGGGGCGGATCGAGGGGAAGACCGCAGATGCCCGGCCTGCGCCGAGGGCACGCTCAGCTTGAAGCTCGGCCGGCGCGGCCCCTTCGTCGGCTGCTCCCGCTTCCCGGACTGCCGCCACACGAGGCCGCTCGCAGCGCGCGAGGGAGGCCCGGGCGACCGGGAGCCCAGGCCCCTGGGCGAGGATCCCGGCAGCGGTCTCGCGATCACGCTCCGCCGCGGCCGCTACGGACTCTATGTCCAGCGCGGCGGGGGCGCGGCGGGCGGCAAGGCCGAGACGGTGGCGGTGCCGAAGAACCTGCCGCCCGAGGCGGTCACGCGCGACGTTGCGCGCGCGCTGCTCGCGCTGCCGCGGGAAGTCGGCGTCAACCCCGCTACCGGCGAGCCGGTCACGGCGGGGATCGGGCGCTACGGCCCGTGGGTCCGGCACGGCCGCACTTACGCGGCGATCCCGGCCGACGAGGACGTACTGACCATCGGCCTCAACCGGGCGGTGACCCTGATCGCAGAGAGGGAGGCAGCAGGACGCGGCGGGCGGCGGTGACGGCAGCGTCGTGCTGCGGATGGTTGCCGTTGCCCTCGACCCGTTGGATTGCGCGCTCCGCGGCTCCAGCGGCAAGGCGGTGTCCACCTCCAGGGGCACGCGCCACGGGTCGTGCGCGCACCGGCTCTTGCAGGGCGTCCGCGTCCGCTCAGGCTTCGCCGGGACGGGGCATGCGGTAGCCGACGCCGCGCTGGGTGAAGATCCAGGCGGGATCGGACGCGTCGTCGCCGAGCTTCGCGCGGATCTGCTTGACGAAGGCGCGCACGCGCTCGGTGTCGGCGGCGTTGCCGCCGGCCCACGCCTGGCGCAGCAGCGAGTCCGACGTCACCACCCGCCCGGCGTTGACCGAGAGAATGCGCAGGATCTCGTACTCGGTGGGGGTGAGCCCCACCTCGCGCCCGTGCACCGTCACCCGGCGCCGCTCGTAGTCGATGGCGAGCGCACCGAGCACGAAGGGCCGGGCGCCGGCCCGGGCGCGCAGCGCGGCGCCCACGCGCGCGGTGAGCTCGGTCGGCGAGAATGGCTTGACGATGTAGTCGGCGGCGCCTGCCTCGAAGGCGCGCGCGATGGTCTCGTCGCGGCCGTAGCCCGAGATGAAGATGACCGGCAGGTCGGCGAGCTCCGGAACGCGGGACATCAGCTCGATGCCGTCGGCTCCGGGCAGCATGAGGTCGAGCAGCACGAGCTGCGGCTGCTCGGCGCGGATCAGAGCGTCGAGCTCGTCCGGCTCGGCGGTGACCGAGACGGCGTAGCCCGCGCTGGCGAGCGCATCGCGCACAAGGCGGAGCGCGTGCGGGTCGTCGTCCACGACCAGGATGCGCGGGTTCTCGGGCGTCTCGCCGGGGGAGTGCTTCGCGGCCGGCGGGGCCTTAGCGCGGGCGGCGGCGCCCTCGGCTGCGGGCAGCGTGAAGGTGAAGCGCGCCCCCTCGCCGAGCCCTGCGCTCTCGGCGCGGATGCGGCCCCCGTGCGCCTCCACCAGCCCCTTGCAGATCGCAAGCCCGAGCCCGACCGCAGCGGTCCCGCCCCCGGCCTCGCCGCCGGTGAGCGCGACGTGCTTGCGAAACAGCCGGCCCAGCATCTCCGGCGGCACGCCCCGGCCCCGGTCGGAGACCGAGAGCGCGACGTGCGCGCCATCGCGCGCGGCCTCGACCCGGATGGGGGAGGATTCCGGGGAATGCCGGGCGGCGTTGGAGAGCAGGTTGTTCAGCACCTGCACGATGCGCTCGCGGTCGGCCATTACCGGGGGAAGCTCCGGCGGCAGGTCGATGTGCAGCGCGTGCCGCGCGCCGCCGCTCAGGAACGTGTTCCGCGCCCGGTCCACCAGCGCCGCGACCTCCGAGGGCTCCGGATCGACCGAGAGCGTCCCCGTCTCGATGCGCCCCGCGTCGAGGAGGTTGCCTATCAGCCCCTGCATGTGGCCGGCCTGCGCGTCGATGATACGCAGATACTGATGCGCCTCGGCCTGCGGCAGGGCGGGTGCTGCGCCCAGCACCGCGCCGGCCGAGCCCCGGATGGCCGCGAGCGGCGTGCGCAGCTCGTGGCTCACCATGCCCAGGAACTCCGCGCGCTGACGCTCAAGCTCCTCGAGCGGCGCCAGGTCCTGCAGGGTGACGACCACCGAGACGACCTCGCCGTCCTCCCCGTTCTCTCCGAAGATCGGGGTCACGTTAATAAGCGTGCGGACGCTGCGACCGTCGGGCACGGAGAGCACGATCTCCTCGGCGCGCATCGTGGTCGCGTTGCCGAGGGCGCGGACCAGGGGGAACTCTCCCAGCGCGACTTCGCTGCCGTCGGAGAAGCGGCAGCCGACCACCCGCAGCAGCTCCTCGGCCGGACGGCCCGCAGTGCGGAGCGTCTCGACGATGCGCCGCGCCTCGCGGTTGAACGAAAGCGGATTGCCGGTCCCCGCGTCGAACACCACCACGCCGACCGGCGAGGTCTCGACCAGGGCTTCGAGGTCGGCCCGCGCGCGGCGCTCGTCGCGATGCGCCCGTGCGTTGGCGATCGCGGCCCCGGCCTGCGCGGCGAACAGCACGAGCACCTCCTCGTCCTCGTCGGTGAACGCCGGCGCGCCCTCCTTCTCGGCAAGGAAGAAGTTGCCCACGTGCACGCCCCGGTGGCGCATCGGGGTGCCCTGGAAGGTCTTGGACCGCATCAGGTCGGCAGAGAGGCCGAGGTCGCTGACGTAGGACGGCAGGTCCGCGAGCCGCAGCGGCCCGGGCAGGTCGCGCAGGTGGGCGAAGAGCCGGGGGCCGTCGGGCCACGCCGCGAACTGGTGTTTCTCCTCAGGCGTGAATCCCGAGGTGACGAACTCGCGCACCCCGCCCGCCTCGTCGATGGTGGTGATGATGCCGTAGCGCGCTGCTGTGAGCGCGCGGGCGGCGTCGACCACCTCCTGAAGCACGGTTGCGACGTCGAGGCTCGCGCTGACGCGCAGGATGGCGGCGTTGAGCGCGGTGGTCCGCCGCCTGAGCGCCCCGAGCTCGCGGCGCGTGTCGTCGGAACCGGTCATCGTCTCGATCCTTGCGGGTGGGGACCGGGGCCGGCCCGGCGTCGCGGCGCGCGCTCTCGCGCGCGGGGTGATTCGGTCGTGGTCGGCGCAGGATAGGGCTTCGGGGGCGAAATCGCCACGAAAAACACACGTAATATCCTCAAGTTAGCACACTAACCGCACAAAATATCGTCTATCGTTTTGCCATAGATGCAGCATTGCGCTTGGTGACCTCGATGACGCTACTGCTTGAGGACGCAATGGATCAAGGGCTGGGCCTTAAAATAAGAGCCGAGCCGAGCCGAGCCGAGCCGAGCCGAGCCGAGCCGAGCCGAGCCGAGCCGAGCC
>WTGR01000268.1:0-3689 GCA_011523485.1 Acidobacteriota bacterium | reverse complement strand
GGCCACACCTGTGTCCGCGCGGCGGGCGGCTCTCCGGGCCATCGCCCGCAGCGGGCGGCTGACGCCGTGGCCCGCGCGCGTTCCGGCCCGCGGGAGCGCTCTTCCCGCCTAGCCTTCGCGCTCCGCCGTCCGGCGGAGCCCGCCTCCCGATCTTCCACCGATTCCGGCTTCGCTGCCCGCGTCCTGCGCGCGTGGCGGGGCCCGCACACATTGCGCGGCCGGCATGAAATTCGCCCCCATCGGCATTTTCATTCGGTCCCGCGAACGGATAGTGGAACGGGTCCTGACAACGGCGACGCGGTTCCCGAGGCCGCCGGGCGGGGCATGGACCATCACGCGCTTCTGCGGCCGCGGCGGGCGGCCGGCACCCTTTCCTCCGGCCCCCGCCGTCCGGCGGGGCCCACTTCCCGATCTTCCTCCCGTTCCGCCTTCGCCGCCCGCGTCTTGCGCGCGCGGCGCGGGGCGGCCGGGCTGCTCGCCGGCGCCTTCGCCCTGCTGCTCTCAGCCGGGGCGGCCGAGGCGCAGACCTCGGCCGAGATCGTGGGCAATCTCGGGCAGGCGAACGCGGGCAGCATCACTTTCCAGAACGACAGCGGGCAGGCCTTCACCACCGGCCCCAACGCCGCGGGCTACAAGCTGACCGCGGTGGACCTCGACATCTGGGACCCCGGCGGCACGCCGCCGAGCTACAGCGTGAAGATCATGGCGGATTCGTCCAACAACCCGGGCACCGAGGTCCTGGGCACGCTGACGAACCCGTCCTCGCTCAGCACCGGCAGCGGCAACCGCTTCACCGCCGCCAGCGGGGGCATCGACCTGGAACCCGAGACCCAATACTGGGTGGTCCTCGACGTGGCGAGCGCCAACAGCAGCGGCTTCGGCTGGCGGGTGACGTCCTCGATCGCCGAGGATGCGGGCGCGGCGGAGGGCTGGCAATTCGACGCGGCGCGCGAACGGACCGCCACCGCCACCACGTGGTCGGGCGGTTCCAATGCCTACAAGATGGCGATCCGCGGCTACGCCAAGGCCTCCGGCCCCAGCTTCCTCCCCGCCGGCGGCCTGGTCAGCAACACCGGGCAGCACGGTGGTTTCTTCAACGCCCAAACTGGCGATCAAGCGCAGGCGTTCACCACCGGCCCCAACGCCGGCGGCTATCGGCTGACCCGCGTGGACATTCCCATGTCCAAGCCACCGGGTACGCCGGTTTACAGCATGAGCATCTGGTCCGACTCGACGGGCAGCCCGGGCGCGAGCCTGGGCACTCTGACCAACCCGGCCAGCCTGACCGGCTCAGCAATCAGGCAGCTACCGGCGCCTGGTGACGGCATCCACCTCAAGCCCAACACGACCTATTGGGTGGTGCATGACCATCTGGGTGGAGTTGTCGTGAACTTAGGCGGCGCGAGGAGTGCCGCGGAGGACCCGGGCGCGGCGGCGGGCTGGAGCATAGAGAATTTCAGCCTGTCGAGAGGCAGCGGCGGGTGGCAACAATCGGGAACACTCCCCATGCGGATCGCCATCATCGGCCAGAAGTGGCCGGACCTGCCCTCGACGCTGGCGGCGCCGACGCTCTCGGAGACCGACGGCACGGAGCTGGAGGTGACCTGGACGGCGCCGGCAAACACCTCGCCGGCGGTGACGGACTACGACGTGCGCTACCGGCGCAAGGGCGACTCGGCGTGGACGAACCACCCCCACGACGGCACCGCCGTCACCACGGACATCCCGAACGTGCTGCAGGGCGCGAGCTGGGAGGCCCAGGTGCGCGCCACCAACGACGTCGGCACCGGCGCCTGGTCGCCCACCGGCGCCGGCCACACCGGACCGGCGCGGCCCGTGTGGGCGTGGGCGAATGCAAGTGGAGTCTCGATAATTATTTTGTACACGAAGGTCTTAGACATAGGCCGAAATTTTAATACCGCACAACGTGATGCATTCAGTTACACGCTGAACGGCGGCACTGCCATCCTCCCGCAGCGTGGAGCAATAGCCCACGACCAAGCTGTTCCAGGAACAGGAGCAAGGGCCAGCATCTCTTATATACAACCTTATGCCGCGCATCGGCCCGAGACTGGCGATACCATCAAGCTGAGCTATGCCAAGCCGTCCAGCAACGTACAGCTCAAAGACGAAGACGGCCTGGAAATAGCCAGCTTCAGCAACCTGTCCGTGACCAACTTCGTGGTGTCCGCGCCCGCGAAGCCGGCGGCGCCGTCGGTCACTCCGGTGGCGGGCACGAAGAGCCTGTCGGTGTCGTGGACGGCGCCGGCGGACAACAACGGTGCGATCACCGACTACGACGTGCGGTATTTCCAGGGGACGGCGGACCCGGGGACCGACCCCGAGTGGATCGAGGCCGGCGAGACCGGCGGCCACAACCACGTCGGCACGGCGACGACGGCGACGCTGACAGGGCTCACCGCCAGTTCGGCCTACCGGGTGCAGGTGCGGGCCAAGAACAGCGCGGGCACGGGCGCGTGGTCGGACTCGGGCAGCGGCACCGCGGGCGTGGCCCTGCCGGCGGCGCCGGCCACGCCGACGGTGAGCACGGTGTCGGGCACGCGCAACCTGAGGGTGGCCTGGGTCGCGCCGGACAACGGCGGCTCCACGATCACCGACTACGACCTTCGCTACTACGAGGGCGCCGCAGACCCCGAGGACGAGGCGGACCGGATCACGGAGGGCGAGACGAGCGGCCTGCCGGGGGATGTGTTCACGGATTTCACGGCGACCACGCATGACATCACGGGGCTCGCGGCGGGCACCGCCTACCGGGTGCAGGTGCGGGCGGAGAACGCCGCCGGCGAGGGCCCCTGGTCGGCCTCGCGCGCGGCGACCACGAACACGGCGTCGGGAACGAACCTTGCGCCCTTCGTGGCGGGGCTCCGCACCGCGGGCGCCGTGCGCGACTGCACTCCGTTGGCCGGCGCCGAGCCGGTGTGGGACACAATCACCTCGCCTTCCGACCACCAAACCCCCGCCTCCCCGATTCTGGACAGCAGCAAGTGCGGCAACGTCCCCAACCGCAAGGCGCCCATGTTCTTCGACTCGAACGGCGACGCCCTGACGGTCACCGCCGAGATCCGCGACCTGCCGGACAACGTTGTTGTTGACGACGGCTTTCCTGTCGTCAGGGTGACGGGCGGACAGGACGAGGTGTACTTCAAGGGCTGGGCCGCGTTCGCGACCACGAACGTGACGGTCCACGTGACGGCGACCGACCCGCACGGCGCCTCGGCCACGGGCCGCGTCATCTTCCAGGTGGGGCCTGCCGCCTCCGACACGAACGGCGCGCCGAGCTTCTCGGGCACGGCGGCGGACCGACAGTTCGCCCCGAACGAGGAGATCACGCCCTTCACGCTGCCCGCGGCGACCGGCGGCGACCTGTCGTCCTTCCCCCGGTACCTCTACGCGGTGCACGGCCTGCCCGCGGGGCTGGAGTTCGACCCGGTGACGCGGAGGGTCTCGGGCACGCCGACCGCGAGGGGACCCTTCACCGTGACCTACACCGCGGAGGACGCCGACGCGGTGCGCACCGATGCGGACACGGCGCGCCAGACCTTCGAGATCAGGGTCGGGAGCGGCCCGAAGATCCACCGGGTGCGGGTCGTCTCGCACCCGAGCCTGGATGCGGACAACGACGGCACGCCCGACACCTACGTGCAGGGCGACAAGATCCTGATCAACGC